>JANMDH010000060.1:0-7856 GCA_031376195.1 Gemmobacter sp.
GCCGCCGCCCCCCGTGCCGCAGCCTCGGCCTCCGGCCCCAGCTTGCGCGTCGCGCGTGCCCATTCTTCCAGTATCCTGTCAGACCAGATCGGCTGAAACAGTCCCGCCCCCGCCACGCCCATCAGGATCTCCCGCAGAACGGGCGGATACAGAACACAGGCGTCCAGAACGACCTTCACCCGTCCAGCCGGAAAAACAGCGCCTTCAGGTACCCGCTTTCCGCCAGTTGCGGCAGTTGCGGATGGTCCGGCCCCGCAGACCCCGTATGGATCAGCTGCGCCCTGCGCCCCGCCCGCCCGATGCCCCGCGCCGACGCATTGCGGAATGACGCCAGATCGGCCGCATGCGAACACGAACAAACCCCCAGATATCCCCCCGGTGCCACCAATAACGCCGCCAGCCGCGCCACCCGTTCATAAGCCCGCAATCCCGCCTCCAGCGCAGGTTTTGCAGGCGCAAATGCCGGTGGATCGCAGATCACCAGATCGAACTCCGCCCCCTCCGCCGCCAACGCCTCCAGCACCTCGAACGCATCGCCCTGCCGTGTCTCGAACCTGTCCGCCACGCCTGATGCAACCGCCCCTTGCTGTGCCAGGGTCAGGGCCGGGGCCGAAGAATCCACCGCCAGAACCGACGCCGCCCCGCCCGCCAGCGCCGCCAGACCAAACCCGCCCACATGGCTGAACAGGTCGAGCACCCGCGATCCCCGCGCCAGACCCGCGGCAAACGCATGGTTTGGCCGTTGGTCAAAGAACAACCCCGTCTTCTGCCCGCCCATCACATCCGCCAGATAGGTTGCCCCGTTCATCGGCACCGGCACCGGCCCCGCCAACATTCCCGTCAAGAGCAACGTCTCCTCCGCCAGCCCCTCCAGACCCCGCGCCCGACCCGATCCGTTCTTCACGATCACAGGCACCCCCGTCGCCGCCTGCAAGGCCGCCACCAGCATCTCCAGATGCGTCTCCGCCCAGGCCGCATTCGGCTGCACCACCGCCACATCGCCAAAGCGGTCAATCACCACTCCCGGCAATCCGTCCGCCTCCGCATGCACCATCCGGTAGAACGGCGTCGCATAAATCCGCGCCCGCATATCCAGTGCCCGCCGCAGCCGCACCTCGAACCAGTCCTGATCGATCTGCGCCGCCGGATCACGGTCCAGCATCCGCGCGATGATCTTTGAACGCGTGTTCACCGTCACCAGCCCCAGGGGCCGCCGGTCTGCATCCTCCAGCACCGCCAGCGCGCCCTGTGCCAACCCCTGCGTCCGCCGGTCCGTCACCAGTTCATCCGCGTACACCCACGGAAACCCGTGCCGGATCGCCCGCGCCTCGGATTTCGGTTTCAACCGCACCACCGCGCGACCGTGGCTCGGGGTATTAGGCGGCGACAAAGGTTCGGGCGGGGCGATTGGTTCATTCATCATTCCGCCCTCCTAATCCGGATCGACCCGCCGCGAAAGCCCCGCCATCACCCGCTTACGGTGCAGCCGTCAGCATCTCGGCCCGGATCGTGCGCGACAACCCCGCCACAATCGTCTTGCGCTGCGTCCGCCCCGCAAGATCGTCTTCCAGCGCCCGCCTGCCCCCCCAAGCCGGGATATCCCCGTTCACCTGTCGCGGTCCGTCGATCACTATCCCCGTTTCCGCATCCCGGATCGTCAGTTTGAAATCGATCGAATAGACACCCCCCACCGAATACCGCGTCTTTTCCGTCAACGCATGAAACCGCGTCACCTCGATCTCCGCGACCACCGGCACCCCCCGTGTCAGATCCGCCGTCCCCAGCGCCGCCGCATCCCGCAACACCCCCGCAACCTGCACATGCCGGTCCCCCGGCGGCTCCCCCCGCCATACGATATCCGCCATGGGATAATACACATCCGCCTCCGACACCCGCAGCTTCTCCGGCACCGTCACCGTCACTTCCCGCACCGCATACGGGGCCGACGCCACTTCGATGGCCGGGTCGATGAAAGGCTCATTGGAAAAATCATATGTACCGCAAGACGACACCCCCGAAATCACTGCCAAGCCAAACGCCACCGCCAGAAACCGCATTCCCGCCCCCTTCAAAAGCCCGCCCCCCCCAAAAGATAGAACCATCTATACAAAACCCGCAGCCCGCCAAAACGGCAGCCCGCATTGATCCAAAGACATCCCCTGCCTACCAATAATTCCGGCATCGCCAAAGTCTCAATTCGCGGTTTTCATGCCATTCCCGTCCAAATCCTGTTATTCTTCCCCCCAAGGCAGCCTGATTGCCCGTCCAACACCGCAAAGTTGCCCTTCCCGCTCTCCACCTGACCTGCATCCAACCTGTTGTTAGCGCTAACCGTACCTGATACCCTCATCCCAGATCACTCATAAGCCCGCACAAAAAGGCAAGCGATGACCCTGAATGCCACAATCGCCCGCGTCACCGACCGCATCCGTGCCCGGTCGGCCGCCACCCGCGATCCCTATCTTGACCGCCTGAACCGCGCGGCCGGGACCGGCCCCGCCCGCGCGCATCTGGCCTGCGGCAATCAGGCCCATGCCTATGCCGCCATGGGCCCCGACAAGGATGCCCTTGCCACCGCCCGCAGCCCCAATATCGGCATCGTCACCGCCTATAACGACATGCTGTCCGCCCATCAGCCGTATGAGAATTTCCCCGCCCTGATCCGCGCCGCCGCCCGCAAATCCGGGGCCACCGCGCAGGTCGCAGGCGGCGTCCCCGCCATGTGCGATGGCGTCACCCAAGGTCAGGCCGGGATGGAGCTTTCGCTCTTTTCCCGCGACGTCATCGCCCTCGCCGCCGGCGTCTCGCTCAGCCACAATACCTTTGACGCTGCCCTCTATCTTGGCGTCTGCGACAAGATCGTCCCCGGCCTCATCATCGCCGCCGCCACCTTCGGCCACCTTCCCTCGGTTTTCGTGCCGGCAGGCCCGATGACATCCGGCCTTCCCAATGACGAAAAATCAAAGGTCCGCAACGCCTTTGCCAAGGGCGAGATCGGGCGCGACCAGCTGATGGCGGCAGAAATGGCCAGCTACCACGGCCCCGGCACCTGCACCTTTTACGGCACCGCCAACACCAACCAGATGCTCATGGAATTCATGGGCCTCCACCTGCCCGGTGCGTCGTTCGTCAACCCCAACACCCCCCTGCGTGAGGCCCTGACCATCGCCGCCGTCGAACGCGCCGCCGCCATCACGCACTTGGGCAACGAATACCGCCCCGTCGGCGAAATTCTGGATGAACGCGCCTTCGTGAACGGCCTCGTCGGGCTCATGGCCACGGGCGGCTCCACCAACCTTGTCCTGCACCTGCCTGCCATGGCCCGCGCCGCCGGGGTCATCCTTGACCTCGATGATTTCGACGCGATCTCGGATGTTGTGCCCCTGATGGCCAAGGTTTACCCCAACGGCCTTGCCGATGTGAACCATTTCCACGCCGCAGGCGGCCTGTCCTACATGATCGGCCAACTGCTCGATGCGGGCCTTCTCCACCCCGATGCCAAAACCATCGCGGGCGATGGCCTCGCCCTATACCGCCAGGAACCGAAACTCCGCGACGGCAAACTGATCTGGGAAGACGGTGCCGCCGACAGCCAGAACGAAAAGATCCTCCGCCCCGCACGCGATCCCTTTCAGGCCTCCGGCGGGCTGAGGCAGCTTGCGGGCAACCTCGGGCGCGGCGTGATCAAAGTCTCCGCTGTCGCCCCCGAGCGTCACATTGTCCAGGCCCCCGTCCGGATTTTCCACGATCAGGAAGACGTGAAACGCGCCTTCAAGGCGGGCGAGTTCACCATCGACACCATCGTCGTTGTCCGCTTTCAGGGCCCGCAGGCCAACGGGATGCCCGAACTTCATTCCCTCACACCCACCCTTTCCGTCCTCCAGGAACGCGGGCTGAACGTCGCCCTCGTCACCGATGGCCGCATGTCTGGTGCCAGCGGCAAGGTGCCCGCCGCCATCCATGTCAGCCCCGAGGCTGCGTCGGGCGGGCCCCTCGCCCGTCTGCGCGATGGCGATGTGGTGCGGCTGGATGCCACCACCGGCACCCTGACCTGCCTTGCGCCCGATTTCGACAGCCGCCCGCCGGTGGTTGCTGACCTGTCGGCCAATCACTTCGGCATGGGGCGCGAGTTGTTCGCCGCATTCCGCAACACTGTCGGCCCCTCCACCAACGGGGCGGCAGTGGTCGTCTGATCCATGGCCCGCCCCTTGGCATGGCTTTTAACTTTTGTGCCTTCGGCGAGGATATTTTAACCAGAAAGAAACGAATTTCGCAAATGTTGAAGAAACGGTACAGGCGGGGACGCCGATGACCGTCCAGTGAGAAAACGCCCCACCTTTCCGGCCCTTCTGCCGCAAAAGGTGGGGCGCGAACTCCGCTTCAGCAGCCTGATGGTTTTCTTTCTGGCCAAAATATCCCCGCCGGAGGCTCCCACCTCACCCCCCGCGCCTGATGCCGGGATACAGGAGCCGCCGATGACCCCCGCCCAGCAAAGCGCCCGCGCGATTGAGATTTGCAAACTCGCCCCCGTCATCCCGGTTCTGGTGATCGACGACATCGCCTTTGCCAAACCCCTTGCCGAGGCCTTGGTTGCAGGCGGCCTGCCCGCCCTTGAAGTGACCCTTCGCACCCGGGCCGCCCTCGATGTGATCCGCGCCATGTCGCAGGTGCCCGGCGGTGTCGTCGGCGCGGGCACCCTGATCACGCCTGCCGATGTAAAGGCGGCCAAGGCGGCGGGGGCTACCTTCGGCGTCTCGCCCGGCGCCACGGACCGCCTGATCGCGGCTTGCGAAGATGAAGGCCTGCCCCTGCTCGCGGGGGCTGTCACCGCCACCGAAGTGATGGCCCTGCTGGAACGCGGCTTCACCGTGCAGAAATTCTTTCCCGCCGAAAGTTCCGGGGGGGCTGCCGCGCTCAAAGCCATCGGCGCGCCGTTGCCGCAGGTCAGCTTCTGCCCCACGGGCGGAATCGGGCCGGGGAATGTGGCCGATTACCTGAGTTTGTCGAACGTGCTGTGCGTCGGCGGCAGCTGGGTCGCGCCTAAAGCCCTGATGGAACAGGGCGACTGGGCAGGCATCACCGCTCTGGCACGCGCGGCGGCAGGATTGCCGCGCTAAGGCGTTTCTGCATCCTGCGCAAACCGGCCCGCCCGTCCGCCCCGACGCCCTGCGGGCGTGGCATGGGCCAACCCTGCCGCCAGAACCTTGTTCATCGGATGATCCGGGTTTTTCGGAACATAGTGCGCGATCAGCACCGGAATCGCCGCAGGCACCGACCGCCCTTCCGGCAGGCCCAACGCCCAGTCCAGCAGGATGGACCGGCATTCCCCCGCCGTGATCCCCTCGATCGCATAACTTTCGCGGATCAGTCCCTTCGGGTCCGCCTCAATCAGCGTCATCATGCAGCCTGTCCCCCCGCATCCCCGACATGGTCGTCGATCACTTTTGCACATGCCTCAGCCGCGACCTGCAGCCGCCCGTTCAGGTCCGGCACGTTTGCCTCGCCCGTCTCACGCAGCAGGAATGCCTGCCCGCCCATGCCGATCTGATCCATCCGTCCCGTTCCATCCGTCAAAAGCCGCAGCGCCGCTTGTACCCGCCACATCAGACTGGAACCTGCCAGCAGCAGCGTCGCGTCCGTTTGCGACAGTTTGCCCGCCGCAACCCCCGCTCCGATCTGCGCCGCCACCGATTGCGCCGGGGCCGCCGTCTGCAACGCCAGCATCTGCGCAAACAGTTCGACATCCAGCAACCGCCCCGGCCCCAGCTTCACCTCAAGCCCCCCCGTCCCCGGTTTCGCTTCGGCCAGCCTGCGGCGCATGTCAACGACATCCCGTTGCACCGTCCCGCCCCCCGACTTTGTCACCAGCAACTCCCGCCGGAATGCCTCCGCCTCCGCCCCCAGCGCCTCGTTGCCGGCCAGAACCCGCGCCCGCGTCAGCGCCAGATGTTCCCAGGTCCAGGCCTCGGTCGTCTGATAGTCGCGAAATGCCGCGAACGACGTCGCAACCGGCCCCTGCCGCCCCGAGGGGCGCAGCCGCATATCCACCTCATACAGCCGCCCCTCGGCCATCGGGGCCGACAGCGCCGTCACCATCGCCTGCGTCAGGCGTGCATAATAACTGCGCGGCGGCAGGGGGCGGGGCCCGTCGCTGCTGTCCACCCCCGGCGCGTCATAAATCACGATCAGATCAAGATCCGACCCCGCGTTCAGCCGCCCCGCCCCCAGGCTGCCCATCCCCACCACCACCGCGCCCCGCCCCGGCGCAGGCCCGTGCCGCCCCGCGAATTCCGCCGCAACCACAGGCCACAGACCGGCAATCACCGCCTCGGCCAGATCGGCGTACTGCTGTCCCGCCTCCACCGCGCCAATCAGTCCGCGCAGATGATGCACCCCGATGCGGAAATGCCATTCCTTCATCCAGCGCCGCACCGCATTCAGCTTTGCCTCATACGCCGTCACTTCCCGCAGGGCTGTGGCAAGCGCTGTGCCAAGACCCTTCAGCCCCGGCCAATCGGCAAAGAAATCGCCCCCGATCACCGCATCCAGAACCCCAGCGTTGCGCGACAGATAGCGTGCAAGCGCCGGTGCCGTTCCCGCAATATCCACGATCAGCGCCACCAACTGCGGATTTGCCTCAAACAGGGCAAAGATCTGCACCCCCGCAGGCAGGCCCGCCAGAAACCCGTCAAAGGCCGCCAGCGCCTCGTCCGGGTTCGCCACTGCATTCAGGCTGCGCAACAGACTTGGGGCAAGGCGCTGAAAACTTGCCTGCGCCCGATCCGACCGCAAGGCCGGATAACGCGCCCATCCCGCCACCACCGCTTTTGTCTGCGCCGATACCTCCGGTGCCGCCTCCGCCCGCCCCGGCGCGAAAAATCCCTCGGTTAGATGATCCGTCCGCGCCAGCCGTTCCAGCAACGCCGCCCGCCACGCCCCTACATCCCCCGCGCCCGACAGATGAGCGATCCGCGCGATCCCGTCCTCTGTCGTGGGCAGGCTGTGGGTCTGCGCATCGTTCACCATCTGCAACCGGTGTTCCACCTCGCGGTGCGCCCGGTACAACCCGGTCAGATCATCCGCCACGTCGCCCGGCAGCCAGCCCCGATCCGCCAGCGCCGCCAACCCGCCTGCCGTTGTCGGATCGCGCAGCCCCGCATCCCGCCCCCCCGCAATCAACTGGCGTGTTTGCGTAAAGAACTCGATCTCCCGGATACCCCCCACCCCCAGCTTCATGTTGTGCCCTTCCACCGCCAGCCGCCCGTGCAGCCCCCGGTGATCCCGGATGCGCAGCCGCATGTCATGCGCATCCTGGATCGCTGCAAAATCCAGATGCTTGCGCCACACGAACGGCGTCAGCCCCTTCAGGAACCGCGCCCCCGCCGCCAGATCGCCCCCGCAGGGCCGCGCCTTGATAAAGGCCGCCCGCTCCCACGTCCGCCCTTCCGCCTCGTAATAACCTTCCGCCGCCGACATCGACAGGCAGACGGGTGTCACCGACGCATCCGGCCGCAGGCGCAGGTCGGTCCGGAACACATATCCCTGCTCCGTCCTGTCCGACAGAAGCGCCGTCATCCGCCGCGTCACCCGCACAAAGGCCGCCCGCGCCTCAGTCGCGTTGTCTCCATAGCGCGCATCGTCGAACAGGCAGATCAGGTCGATGTCCGATGAATAATTCAACTCTCCCGCACCCATCTTGCCCATCGCCAGAACGACCATCCCCGCCGCCTCCGGCACATCGGCCTCCGTTTGCCCCGGCAGACGCCCCCGCCTGATCTCATCCGCAACCAGGGATTTCACCGCCAGATCAACCGCCCTGTCCGCCAACCGGGTCAGCGCCCCCGTCACCTGTTCCA
>JANMDH010000063.1:0-1822 GCA_031376195.1 Gemmobacter sp.
CCCGCCGCCCCCAGCGATACCAACGCATTGGTGCGCAAGCCTGCCATACGCTGGCGCACCTGCCGTTCCGATCCGATCACCGCCCCGCACAACAGGGCGACAGCAAGATTGATCGCGGCGGAATACAGGGCGATGGGCATGAAATGGACCTGTAAGAATATCTGAACCCCTGCATCGCACGCCCCCGGCCCGATGTGAAGGTTTTGCAACAGATGTGCGACGGATCCCCCCGTGACCCTAAGCCTCCAGTTCTGCATCCCAGTACAGATAATCCATCCAGCTTTCATGCAGGTGGTTCGGCGGGAAACGCCGGCCATGCGCCTGCATTTCCTCGGCCGAGGGCTGGCGCGGCAGGTGCGACAGATGCAGACCCGATTGTTTCAGGGATTTTGAACCCTTGCGCAGGTTGCAGGGCGAACAGGCCGCCACCACGTTGTCCCAGCTTGTCGTGCCACCCCGTGAGCGGGGGGTCACATGATCAAAGGTCAGATCACCCCGTGACCCGCAGTACTGGCAGCAGAACGCGTCCCGCAGGAAAAGATTGAAGCGCGTGAATGCCACGCGCTTCTGGGGTTTCACATAGTCCTTGAGCACGACAACCGAGGGTATCCTGAATTCAGCCCTCTGGCTTCGCACGACATTTTCGTATTCGGAAACAATCACCACACGGTCCAGCACCACTGCCTTGATCGCCTCCTGCCAGGGCCACAGCGACAGGGGATAATAGGACAAAGGCCTGTAATCCGCATTCAGAACCAGCGCCGGGAATTGCTTCAACCCCGCCGGTTCGCGTACAAAATTCGCTCTGAAGTCCACGTCCAACAAGATGTCGTCCCCGTCTTTTGTGATCAGCCCCGTCTGAAACATCCGGGCAGGGGTCGCCCGCCCCGGTAATACTTTGACTATATATGGCGTTCGGCGACTGACAAGCCCCGCAATCTGCGATGATTTGTTCCATCGCACGGTAAAGTGACAGACGCGTGACCCTCAGGCGACCAACCGGTCTTTCAGAAACGCCAGCGTGACCGACAAACCGTCGGGCGCTATTCCATGACCCGCGCCGTGCATCACATGGCCGAATGTTTCAAATCCGGCCGCGCGCAGGGCCTGCCCGGCCGTGGCCATATCCCCGAACGGGACCACTGGATCCTGATCCCCGTGCACCAGCAGGATCGGCGGTTTCACCCGCAATTCCCCCTGCAGGCGTTCGGGTGCCAGCAACCGACCCGAAATTGCGACCACCCCCGCCACCGCCTGCGCCCGGCGCGGCGCGACATGCAGTGCCATCATCGCGCCTTGCGAAAACCCGATCAACGCAACTACTTCGGGGGCCAGACCTTCCGCCGCCATCTGTGCGTCCAGAAACCGGTTCAACAGCACTTCGGACGCGGCCAGCCCCTCGGCCGCCGCCTGTTCGCTGGATCCGTCAAGCCACGGGATTGGAAACCACTGAAACCCGAACGGATTGCCCGGGCAAGCCTCTGGTGCATCGGGGGCCATGAAGACCGTATCCGGCAGATGCGGCGACAGCACGTCAGCCAGCCCCAGCAGATCGGCCCCATCCGCCCCATATCCGTGCAGGAAGATGACCAGACTGCGCCCCTTGCCCGATGCCGCCGCGCGCCGCGCAAATTTCAGACCCGCCATCACCGCACCCCTTCGCGTTCCTTGACGGCCTGGTAATAAGCCCACAAAAGCC
The DNA here is from genome assembly GCA_031376195.1 of Gemmobacter sp. GTDB lineage: Bacteria > Pseudomonadota > Alphaproteobacteria > Rhodobacterales > Rhodobacteraceae > JANPIX01. Next base: position 1,700 of record JANMDH010000063.1, read on the forward strand.
GCGCCGCAACCGACCGCCACGGCGACCAGTCTTGCGCCATGGCCCGCAAGTCCCGCTCACTGGGCCGCGCGGGCAGATCGAACAACACCCGTGCTGCCTCTTGCATGGCCAGATCGCCCGCCG
>JANMDH010000363.1:0-5384 GCA_031376195.1 Gemmobacter sp.
TTGGGTGCCATGCTGGCTGCGCGCAGTCTGGGGTCGATCATCCTCTGGGGCCCGCCCGGTGTGGGCAAGACGACCATCGCTCGCTTGCTGGCCGATGAAACCGACCTGACCTTCGTTCAGATATCGGCGATTTTCACCGGCGTCCCCGACTTGCGCAAAGTGTTCGAGACGGCGAAAATCCGGCGTCAGAACGGGCAGGGGACCCTGCTGTTCGTCGATGAGATTCACCGCTTCAACAAGGCGCAGCAAGATGGCTTCCTGCCCTATATGGAAGATGGGACGATCCTGCTGGTGGGCGCCACCACGGAAAACCCGAGTTTTGAGTTGAACGCAGCCCTTTTGTCCCGTGCGCAGGTGATCGTGCTGGACCGCCTGACCCTGACCGATCTGGAACATCTGGCCCAGCGCGCCGAACAGGAACTTGCCCGCCCTCTGCCCCTCACCGGCGATGCGCGCGATGCTCTGTTGGACATGGCGGATGGTGATGGGCGCGCCGCCCTTAACCTGATCGAACAGGTGATGGCCTGGAAACTGGACGCCCCCCTTGACCGCGACACCCTGTCCACCCGCCTGATGCGCCGGGCGTCGAAATACGACAAATCGGGCGAAGAACACTACAACCTGATCAGCGCCCTGCACAAATCGGTGCGCGGGTCCGACCCGGATGCCGCCCTTTACTGGTTCGCCCGCATGCTGGAAGGCGGCGAAGATCCCCGCTTCCTCGCCCGTCGCATCACCCGCATGGCGGTCGAAGATATCGGTCTCGCCGACCCGCAGGCGCAGGATATCTGTCTGGCGGCCTGGGCTACCTATGAACGGCTCGGATCGCCCGAGGGCGAGCTGGCGCTGGCACAGGCGCTGGTTTACCTCGCCCTCGCGCCCAAGTCGAACGCAGTCTATGTCGCCTACAAGGCGGCGCGGACTGCGGCCCGCGAAACCGGGTCGGAACCCCCGCCCAAACACATTCGCAACGCCCCAACCCGCCTGATGAAAGACATCGGCTATGGCGCGGGCTATGCATATGACCATGACGCCGAGGATGGATTTTCAGGGCAGAACTATTTCCCCGACGGCATGAAACGGCCCGTCTATTACACGCCCCCCGACCGCGGGTTTGAACGCGAACTTAAAAAGCGGATCGATTATTTCGTCAAACTGCGCGCGAAACGGCAGTCGCAGTAGAAAAATTTTCCGACGAAAAATCTTCTTTCCGCCTGCGCAGGTTGACAATAACCCCGACCCGGCCCAAGGAAATCGCATGATCCTGACCCTTTCACAAGTTGCCCTTGGCGGTGCCATCGGGGCCGTGCTCCGTTATCTGTCGAACATCGGTGCCATGCGCCTGTTCGGCAGCGGCTTTCCCTTGTCCACCCTTTTCGTCAACATCGCAGGCTCGTTCCTTATGGGTGTTCTGGTCAGCGCACTCGCCACCAAAGGCGGGATGCGGTTTGCGCCGTTCCTGTTGACCGGGGTTCTGGGCGGGTTCACCACCTTTTCTGCCTTTTCGCTTGACGCGGTCACCCTGTGGGACCGGGGTCAAACCCTGACAGCCGCGGGTTATGTCGCGGCATCGGTCGGGCTTTCAATTTTCGCATTGGCTTTAGGCAGCCTGCTTGCACGGGCGGTATTGGCATGAGCGACGTAAAACTTCTGACCGTCAGCGTGGACGAAGGCGAACAGCGCCTCGATCGCTGGTTCAAACGGCGCTTTCCGCAGATAACCCAAGGCGCTGTCGAAAAGATGTGCCGCACTGGGCAGGTGCGTGTTGACGGTGGCCGGGCACGCGCGGCGGATCGCGTGGCTCCGGGGATGGAAATCCGGGTGCCGCCCCTGCCCACCGGGGTTGCCCCGTCCCGGCCTTTGACCGGGGGGGTCAGCAAGGCCGACACCACCATGATCCAGAACGCGGTGATGTTCAAAGATGACCACATCATCATCCTGAACAAACCGTCGGGTCTGGCCTCGCAGGGCGGCAGTGGGCAGGGCGACCGCCATGTCGACGGCCTGACCGAGGCGCTGAAGTTCGGCTATAAGGAACGCCCGAAACTGGTGCACCGGCTGGACAAGGATACTTCCGGTGTCCTGATGCTGGCGCGGACTGACCGGGTGGCGCGGGCCTTGTCCGAAGCGCTACGCCACCGCGCGGCGCGCAAGATTTACTGGGCGCTGGTGGCGGGTGTGCCGAACCCGAAACAGGGCTCGATCAAGTATGGCCTGATGAAAGCGCCGGGCCATGGGCGCGGCGGCGAAGGCGAAAAGATGCAGTGCATCCATCCGGCGAAAATGGCCGACTTCCCGCTCGCGAAACGCGCGCAGACGGATTATTTCACGCTCTGGTTTCTGGGCAGCCGCGTCTCATGGATGGCGCTTGAACCCGTGACAGGCCGCACCCATCAATTGCGCGCGCACATGGCCGAAATCGGGCATCCGATCATCGGCGATGGCAAATACGGCGGGTCGTCCACCGAAAATGCGGGTGACGGCTGGGGCGCGTCGATCGGCGGCGACATCAGCCGCAAACTGCACCTTCATGCGCGCAGCATCACGATTGAACACCCCATTACAAAGGTGCCGATGACCTTTACCGCGCCCCTGCCTGACCACATGGCAAACAGCTGGAAAACGCTCGACTGGAAGGAACGCGACGTTCCCGCCGACCCCTTCACGGATTTTGCATGAGCGGCGGGGCATGGGCGGCAAAACGGTTCTGGCAATCCGCCCGGGCGTCCGCCTGTGAGGGCGGTTTTACCGTCCATCTGGACGCCAGGGCGGTAAAGACCCCGTTGAAAACACCACTTGTCGTGCCGACCATGGCCCTGGCAGAGGTGATTGCCGCGGAATGGGATGTTCAGGTCGGCAAGGTGGACCCTGCCACCATGCCAATGACCCGCATGGCGAATTCCGCCTTGGACAAAGTCGTCCCGCAGTTTGCCGAAGTGGCCGACATGATCGCGGCCTACGGCGGCAGTGACCTGCTGTGTTACCGTGCCACGGACCCTCAGGCGCTGATTGCGCGGCAGGCTGCCGCGTGGGATCCCGTGCTGCACTGGGCGGCAACGGCATTGCACGCCCCGTTGAACATCACCCACGGTGTCATGCCAGTGCCCCAACCCGTAGCCAGCCTAGCCAGCCTGTCGGCGCAGGTTCATGCCCTGACAGCCTTTGAACTGGCCGCCTTTCACGATCTGGTCGCAATCACCGGGTCGCTGGTTCTGGGTCTTGGTATTCTGGGCGGGCAACTGACCCTCGAATCAGCATGGATGCTGTCGCGCGTCGATGAAACATGGCAAGCTGAAATCTGGGGAAGCGATGATCAGGCTGCCGCAGCCGAGGCGTTTCGCCGTCACGGCTTGCACGAAGCTGGGCGATTCTTGGAATTGTGTCGGTTACAATCGGCCTGAATCCGTATCATCCCTGGGGTACATAAGATTAATTTTCATACAAACCCGTGTTCTGTAAGTATATTTTTTAACCTTGTCGTTTCGCTTGACCTTTGAAATTGCGATGTCAGAAACTGTCCTGACTGCGAGGGCCAAACCCTCCGTCAGTTTGCGCGTCTGTCAAAGGCGCATCATCATGTCCGCCCCAAAAGTGGCGAACACACAGGAAGAGGTAACAATGAAAACATCCGTATTGCTGGGCACGCTTGCCATCACCGCTTTGACGGCGGGCATGGCGGCGGCGACCACGCTCGATGACGTTAAGGCACGGGGCGAGCTGATCTGCGGATCAAACACGGGTCTGACCGGTTTTGGCGCACCGGACGCACAAGGGGCCTATCAGGGCTTTGACGTGGCGCTGTGCAAGGCACTTGCAGCGGCCGTTCTGGGCGACGCAAGCAAAGTGAAATACGTGCCCACCACGGGCGAAACACGCTTCACCGCACTGGCCTCGGGCGAAGTTGACCTGCTGGTCCGCAACTCCACTTGGACCTATTCGCGCGATTCCGACCTCAAGCTCGATTTCGTCGCCGTCAACTACTACGACGGTCAGGGCTTCATGGTGAAAAAGGATCTGGGCGTCTCATCGGCCAAGGAACTGGATGGCGCCACAGTCTGCATCCAGACAGGCACCACGACAGAACTGAACCTCGCCGACTTCTTCAAAGCCAACAACATCACCTATGTTCCGGTGAACGTGGCCGACGACAACGAGGCGCTGCGTCAGTATTCTGCCGGGGCTTGCGATACCTACACGACGGACGCATCGGGCCTTGCCGCCTCGCGCGCGTCGCTGGCTGATGCCGCAAACCACATCATCCTGCCCGAAATCATCTCGAAAGAGCCGCTCGGGCCGGTCGTTCGCCACGGCGACAACCAGTGGGGCGACATCGTCCGCTGGACCTATTTCGCCCTGCTGGCTGCCGAAGAAAAAGGCATCACTCAGGCGAACATCGAAGAAGTCGCCACCTCCACGACTGATCCGGAAGTAAAGCGCCTGTTGGGTCTTGAAGGCGACATGGGCCCGATGTTGGGTCTGGATGCAGAATGGGCCAAACGCGCGATTGCCGCGTCGGGCAACTACGGCGAGATTTTCGCCGCGAACATCGGTGAATCCACCCCAATCGGTCTGGCACGTGGCCTGAACGCATTGTGGACGCAAGGCGGGCTGCAGTACGCGCCGCCGTTCCGGTGATCTGAACCATTCGAATGGGGCGCGGCCACAAGGTCGCGCCCAACTTTTTTCGAGGCATAAAACCTGATCCGTTGGCGGGAAAACCCGACCGATAACTGGCGCAAAGTCAGAGGGCGGATTGGACCAGGGGGAAACCATATGGCTATGGCCGCAGATGCGCCGAAAGATGGCTTTCGGCTTTCCATGCTTATCTACGACACCCGGTTCCGGGCCATCACCATTCAGGTGGTGGTGCTGATCCTTGTGTTGCTGGGCGTCGCATGGCTGTTGAACAACACGATCGTTAATCTGGCCGCCAAGGACAAGGACATCAACTTTGGCTTCCTGTGGAACCGGGCGGGTTATGACATCGGTCAGGCCCTTGTGCCCTATACCAATGACAGCACCCATTTCCGGGCGGCACTTGTCGGGCTGGTCAATACGCTTGTCCTTGCCTTTTTCGGCTGCATCTTCGCCACCATCCTTGGCGTCTTTGCCGGTGTGCTTCGCCTGTCCCACAACTGGATCGTTGCCCGGCTGATGACGGTATATGTGGAAATGTTCCGCAACATTCCCCTGCTTCTCTGGATCATCCTGTTCTATGTCATCTTGTCGGAAACCCTGCCCACCACAGCCGATTTCCGCGCCAGCGCGGCCCTGATCGCCGATGGCCAGCCACCGCTTGCTTCGATGAGCTTTGGGGGAACCGTCGCCCTGACCAACCAGGGCACCAACGTGCCCGCCCCGTTCTTTTCGCGCGGCCTTGGGTT
>JANMDH010000153.1:0-2370 GCA_031376195.1 Gemmobacter sp.
CGCAAGACATGCCCAAGCGTAACGACTGAAGCGAGCATACGGTTCCCTATTCAATCTGCGACGGTTGAGACTTCATAAGCCCCGATGAAACGGCGCCAATCTGCGGCGTAGACGCGCCGTTCTGGCCCGCCTCATGCAAAAATTGATCATCAAATTCTCTGGTGCGGATCCCGTGACGACATGACTTCGACAGATCACAGGGTCTGCCAGAATAGCCCTGCGCGGGCACCGTTCAATGCAACACGGCAACTGATGTATCACCGCCTTAACAGAACTGCAGAACCTTGAAAAAAAGGGCCACCATCGTGTTTGGACCACTTCTCCGCACAGACTTGACGCTGCCTGATCCCACCTTTTCCAGATCGCCCGACTACGCATCAATGTCGGGTCGGGGTAGAACATGCTGCCATAAAAGTAATCGTCGCGATGGGCCGCTTGGGCGGGTCAATTTGCTGAAAAAGGCTTCGCCTGCGGATTTCAGGCTGGTTTCAGATCACCCATCAGCGTCGGGATCAATTCGGATACGGTCGGATGGATAGGGACGGCCCATTGCAGGGTCTGATAACTGGCACCCGCCTGCATCATGTTCAGCACGCCATGCACCGCTTCATCGCCCTCAATGCCCAGGATCGCCGCACCTAGGATGCGGCCTGTCGCGGCATCAACGACCGCCTTCATCAACCCGTCCGTTTCGTCCCGTTCCACCGCCCTGCCGACCCGCTTCATCGGACGCGACGCCAGCAGAATGTCATGCCCCGCAGCCCGGGCTTGCACCTCGGTCAGGCCGACGCGTCCCAAAGGCGGGTCGATATACAGCGCATAGGCCGGGATACGGTCGCTAACCTTGCGGTCGCCTCCGTCCAGCAGGTTCGCCGCCACAATTTCATAGTCGTTGTAGGCCGAATGCGTAAATGCCCCCCGCCCGTTGCAGTCGCCCAGCGCCCAGATGCCCGGCGTCACCGTCTCCAGACGGTCGTTCACCGGAATGTGGCCACGCGCGTCGGGCGTGATCCCCGCTGCTTGCAGCCCCAGGTCATCGGTATTGGGCGTCCGCCCGACAGCCACCAGCACCTCTGTGGCAACCACTTCGGGGGCGCCTCCGACACAGGTCAAACTCACGGCGATCCCGTTTGCATCCGGCGCGAACCCGATACAATCCGCGCCCGTGCGCACCTGAATGCCCTCGGCCTCCAGAAGGGCACGTATCGCCTCGGAAATCTCCGGGTCCTCGCGCGCGATCAGCCTGTCGCCGCGTTCGATCACCGTCACCTGCGCCCCAAAGCGGCGATACATCTGCGCAAACTCCAGCCCGATATAACTGCCACCGATCACCGCCAGATGCGCGGGCACTTGGTCAAGGTCCAGGATCGTGCTGCTGGTCAGCGTCCGCACATCGCCGATGCCCGGCATATCCGGCAGCGCAGGGCGCGCACCAACGTTGAGAAAGATGCGCGGGGCGCGCATCTCCAGATCACCCACCCGAAGTCGGTCGAGGCCGGTGAACTTTGCATGCCCACGGATCAACTTCAGCCCCGTCATCCCATCAAGCCAGGCCTGCACCCCGGCACGCGAATTCGCCGCGACGGCGACGGTGCGGGCCTTGACACGGGCCATGTCGATCGCCGGTCCCGAGGGCAGAACCACACCAAAATCCGCAGCCCGCCGCGCCATATGCGCAACGCGGGCCGACGCGACAAGCGTCTTGGTCGGCGTGCACCCAACGTTCACGCAGGTGCCACCGACATGCTTCCGCTCGATCAGGGCCACCGTCATACCCGCACCCGTCAGGCGCGCGGCCAGGGGCGGCCCCGCCTGCCCCGCACCAACAATGATCGCATCAAAAGTCTGCATCGGGACACCCTTCGGGTAAACGGTCAAGGGATGGAAGTTTCCCACAAAACAGCGTTTGGTTTCAGACCCATGTTCGAAGCATCAAATCATCGCTAGGCATCGTCAAACGCCGACGCCGCTCGGTAAAAGATTTCCCCACCATGCTAAGGAGCACTTTGCAGAAGAAGTACTGATCTGCAAACCCGCAATCCACGGCAATTTGCAACAAAACCTCATCTGACGCACTCATCAGAATTTTCTCACGGAACGAGGTTCCCCCGGCCTTTGTAGACGCTTTGCCCGTTAACGCTGGCATCGGTGAAAGACTCCGATAGGCAGGCAAGATCGGTTTACGCACGGGTTCCAGCACAACGCTGTGGCACAGGCTGTGAAACGCTGGCACCCAGTCAGTGAGGTGGCTGAACGGCTGGGGATCAGCGCCAAATCTCCATATCTTGCAATTCGCTGTCTGCAAAACTGCGAAGGTTCGCGACAGCGAGGCCGATCTGACGGCAGAACTCCCGCGGGTGAAGAGGAAAT
>JANMDH010000183.1:0-38410 GCA_031376195.1 Gemmobacter sp.
GAGGAATTTGCCCCGAAAAACGTCTGGACCGACCTGATCGAGGTGAACATCTCCAACCTCGCCGCCGTCCCCTCTATCGTGTTCGGCATCCTGGGTCTGGCCATCTTCATCAACTTCGCCGGATTCCCGCAGTCGTCGTCACTGGTCGGGGCACTGGTCCTGTCCCTCATGACATTGCCCACCATCATCATCGCCACCCGTGCCAGCCTCAAGGCCGTCCCGCCCTCCATCCGAGACGCGGCCCTGGGCGTTGGTGCCTCAAAGATGCAGACCGTTTTCCACCATGTTCTGCCGCTTGCCATGCCCGGCATCCTGACCGGCACGATTCTGGGCCTTGCCAGCGCACTGGGCGAAACGGCACCGCTGTTGCTGATCGGGATGGTGGCCTTTGTCGACAACTATCCATCCGCCCCGGTTGAAGGCTTTCTCGATCCCGCTACCGCCCTTCCCGTGCAGGTCTACGGCTGGGCACAACGCGCCGATCCGGCCTTTATCGAACGATCCGCCGGGGCCATCATCGTTCTGCTGGGCTTTCTTGTGATCATGAATGTGGGCGCGATCCTTTTGCGCCGCCGATTTGAACGCCGCTGGTAACCGCCGGGGCGAAGGGGATTGTAATGAACGATATGCGTCTGTCGGAGCGTACTGTGGACACCCAGGAAAACAAGATCACCGCCCGTGATGTGCAGGTCTATTACGGCGCGAACCATGCCCTGAAAGATGTCAGTGTCGACATTCTGGACAAAACCGTCACGGCCTTCATCGGCCCGTCCGGCTGTGGCAAGTCGACGTTTCTGCGCTGCCTCAACCGGATGAACGACACCATCGCGTCGTGCAAGGTGACCGGCAAGATCGAACTGGAAGGCGAAGACATCTATGACCGGCGTGTCGATCCCGTGCAGTTGCGCGCCAAGGTCGGGATGGTGTTCCAGAAGCCCAACCCGTTCCCCAAGTCGATCTATGACAACGTCAGTTACGGCCCGCGCATCCACGGCCTTGCGCGGAAAAAGTCGGAACTCGATGAAATTGTCGAGGCATCATTGCGCAAGGCCGCCCTGTGGAACGAGGTGAAAGACCGCCTTGATGCGCCCGGCACCGGCCTGTCGGGCGGTCAGCAGCAGCGCCTGTGCATTGCCCGCGCGATCGCCACCTCGCCTGAGGTGCTGTTGATGGACGAACCCTGTTCCGCGCTGGACCCCATCGCCACAGCACAGGTCGAAGAACTGATCGACGAATTGCGCAGCCAGTTTTCGGTGGTGATCGTGACCCATTCGATGCAACAGGCCGCCCGCGTCAGTCAGCGCACGGCGTTCTTTCATCTGGGCATTCTGGTCGAATACGGCGAAACCGGCCAGATTTTCACCAACCCGAAAGACCCGCGCACCGAAAGCTATATCACCGGCCGGATCGGCTGAGGGAGTTATGATGAACAGCGAACGTCACATCGCATCGGCCTTCGACCGTGATCTTGAATCGGTTCAGGCCATGATCATGAAAATGGGGGGGCTGGTGGAGGCCGCCTTGCTGGACGCCGCCCAGGCGCTTGAGGCGCGGGATGCGGATCAGGCGGAAATCGTGCGGCGCGGGGATCTTGCGATTGATGCGCTCGAACAGCAGATCAACGACGAGGCGGCACGCCTGATCGCCTTGCGCGCGCCCACGGCAGGCGATTTGCGCACCGTGCTGACTGTGATCAAGATCAGTGCCAGCCTTGAACGCTGCGGCGATTATGCCAAGAACCTGGCCAAACGGTCGGTGTTGCTGGCACAGATGCCGCAGGTTGGCGGATCGACGGGGTCGATCCGGCGCATGGCGAAATCGGTGCAACTGCTGCTGAAAGACGCGCTGGACGCCTATATTCACCGCGATGCAGCACTTGCCATGGACGTGCGCCAGCGCGACCGCGAGGTGGATCAGATGTACAACGCCCTGTTCCGCGAATTCCTGACCCATATGATGGAAGACCCGCGCAGCATCTCCGCCTGCATGCACCTGCATTTCATCGCCAAGAACATCGAACGGGTGGGCGATCATGCGACCGGCATCGCCGAACAGGTGATCTATCTGGTGACGGGCCAGATGCCGGACGAGGATCGCCCGAAGGGTGACACCACCTCTGTCGGTGTGGAAGTGTCGGGCTGAACATGATGTCCCCCAACAACCAGCCCGTCGTTCTTCTGGTAGAGGATGAACCCGCGCAGCGCGAAGTGCTGGCCTATAACCTCGAGGCCGAAGGGTTCCGCGTGGTTCAGGCCTGCGACGGCGAAGAGGCCTTGTCGCATGTGCGCGATGAATTGCCCGATCTGATCGTGCTCGACTGGATGATGCCGAAACTATCGGGGCTGGAAGTGTGCCGTCAGTTGAAATCACGGGCCGAAACCCGGCGCGTGCCGGTGATCATGCTGTCCGCCCGGTCAGAAGAGGTTGACCGCGTGCGCGGGCTGGAAACCGGGGCCGATGATTATGTGATCAAACCCTATTCGATCACGGAACTGATGGCGCGGGTGCGCGCGAACCTGCGGCGCAGTCGGCCTTCGACAGTCGGGGTCGTGCTGGAATACGGAAACGTGCGGCTGGACAGTGAAACCCACCGCGTCCACCGCGACGAAAAGGTGCTGAAACTGGGTCCGACGGAATTTCGCCTGCTGGCCACCTTCATGGAAAAACCGGGCAGGGTGTGGAGCCGCGAACAACTGCTCGACCGGGTCTGGGGCCGCGACATCTATGTCGAAACCCGGACGGTGGATGTGCATATCGGCCGACTGCGCAAGGCCCTGTGCCAGCATGGCGGCGACGACCTTTTGCGCACAGTGCGTGGCGCGGGCTATGCGTTGGGGTGAACGCCACCCGCGTTCAAAACCCGCCACCCCTATTTGTAGAGCTTCGGGAACCTTATGGGGCGCTTTGCGTTCAAATCCCATGGGGTAAACCCCTGAGCGGGGATTCCCTAAAGTTTTCCAATTCAAATGAACCCGAATTCAGCACCGTGCCCGAAATCCACCGGGCAGGACCACCCATTTCAGGAGACTGCCATGACCGTACGCACCGTCGGGCCAAATTCCGACTTTCCCACGATTGCCGCCGCGATGCTAGCTGCCGGGCCCGCAGATACAATCATTCTGGAAGCGGGCTACAGCAATGAAACCGCAACGATTGAATTCAGCGGGATGACCATCCGAGGCGGTGCGGGGTCAACCGGCATTGTTCTGAAACTTGGCATCGGCATCGCCACGGTCACTTTGACGGGAACGGCTCCGTTCCGGCTGCTGGATGCCATGGACGGAAATGGCATTGTCGGCAATGCAGGGGACAATCGCATTGTGGTCCGAGGCGGCGTCGACGCGGTGGATGGCGGCCTTGGCGTGGACCGTCTGATCGTGGACTATCGCAATGCCACCGGCGCGGTGACGGGCGACAGCACCTCCAACTTTAGCGAGGCAGGCGGCGGCGGTCGGACGGTCACGATCACCGACGGCACCATTGAACATTTCACGATTCTGACGGGATCGGGCGCCGATACGATTACCACAGGCGCAGGCAATGACATCATCAAGACAGGTCAGGGCGCATCGACGGTTTCGGCGGGGCAAGGGGCCAATGTCATCTCGGGGGGGCCGAATGCCGATACCATCACCGCACTTGGTGGTGGCAATATCGTCCACGCGGGCAACGGCACCAATACAGTCACAACCGGCGGCGGCCTTGATCGCGTCTATGCCGGTACAGGGGCGGACACAATCGTCACGGGCGGCGGTGACGACCGTATTTCCTTGCGCGGTGGTGCGGACGGGGTTGATGCGGGCGGCGGGGATGACCGTTTGATCATCAATTATACCGCGCTGACGACAGACGTGACCGGCGGAATCACCGGCGGCAACGGCGATACCGGCTATGTCGGTCAAATTGCAGATACGGTCGGAAACTCCGTCAATTTCCAGCGGACCGAAAGTTTCCGAATCACGACGGGCAGCGGCAGCGACACGCTCACCACCGGTGATGGCGATGATATCCTGCGCGGCGGCGGTGGGCGCGACCAATTCAACAGCGGGGCCGGCCGGGATGTTCTGTTCGGTGACGCAGGCAACGATCAGCTTAGGGGCGGTCGCGGGACAGATATCGTCACGGGCGGTGCCGGTGCCGATGTGTTCGTCTTTGCTTCGGTCGCCGAGGCCAGCACGGGTGTTGGTCGTGACCTGATCCTCGACTTCCGGGCGGGCGTTGACAGAATGGACCTTGCCAATATCGACGCCAATGCGAACAAGGTCGGCAATCAGCGGTTCGACTATGTCGGGTCGGATGCGTTTTCGTTTTCGGCGGGCGAATTGCGCTATGCGAACGGCGTGGTGTCGGGGGATATTGACGGCGACGGCAGGGCGGATTTCGCAATCAGGATCGGCGAGGTATCGGCGCTGACGCAAGGGGATTTCCTGCTTTAGCCGAATGGACAAGGCCGTTTGCAGTCTATCCTGGCCGGGCGTGTTGCCAGGGGCGGGGGCGCGGGGCGATCAGGAATGATCGCAACGCGCTTTCGCCGCGTTGTACATACGAATGTCATACGGATGTCATACGCAAAAAATACGGATTGAACACGCTGGTTGCGGCCAAACCCTATAGCCGCCCGATCCGTTCGATCAGCAGTTCATAAAATCCGTCCGCATCAATGCCCCCGATGAACATCGCATTCGGGGCACGCTTTGTGACCCCCCACCAGTCCGCCACCGTCATGCCCAAAGTCAGTTCTGACTGCGTTTCTATTTCCACATTGATGTGCCGCCCGGTGAACAATCCGGGCTTTAACAGATAGGCGATCACGCACGGGTCATGCAGCGGTGCGCCTTCCGATCCGTACTTCTGCATATCGAATCTTTCAAAGAAATCAGTCCATTCCGCCACCATCCGCCCCGGTTCCGTGCCCATTGCGCGAAAGCCTTCGATCCGGGCGCGATTGGTCAGGGCCTTATGCGTCACATCCAGCGGCATCACAACCAACGGAACGCCTGATTTGAACACGATTTCAGCGGCTTCCGGGTCGACGTAAATGTTGAATTCCGCCGCCGGGGTGATGTTGCCCACCTCGAAATAGGCGCCCCCCATCAGCACGATCTGCCGCACCCGCGCGATGATGTCGGGGGCTTTCTGGAAGGCGACCGCGACGTTGGTCAAGGGCCCAAGCGGGCACAGTGTCACCGATTCCGCAGGTTCGCGGCGCAGGGTTTCGATAATGAAATCAACGCCGTGCTGATCTTGCAAGGGCATCACCGGGTCCGCCAGTTGCGGGCCATCAAGCCCGGTTTTGCCATGCACATGTTCCGCCGTCACCAGCTTGCGCCGAATCGGCGAATCACAACCCGCGAAAACCCGCATATCGGGCCGCCCCGCCAGTTCACAGATGATCCGCGCATTTTTCTGGGTCAGTGGCAGCGGCACATTTCCCGCCACGGCGGTGATCCCCAGCACCTCCAGCTCCTCCGAGCTGGCCAGCGCCAGAAGGATCGCCACGGCATCATCCTGGCCGGGGTCTGTGTCGATGATGATCTTGCGTGGCGTGGGCATGTGAGGTTCCTTTATTCGGTCCAGAAAAGCCTGTCAGCCAAGGATTGTCCATCACAAAAGAAAACCGGGGACTGTGACCCCCGGTTCCCTAAATCAGCGCAATTTTAACGGCTTAGCCGTCGAAATTGACCTCTTCCATGATTTTCAAAGCCGCTGCGCGATGCGACGCGATGTCGGTCAGGGCCAAACTGTCAGGGGTAAAATCCCCCCATCCGGCAACCAGCGCGGACCGTTCCACCCCCGGCTTTACAGGGTATTCGTAGTTGGTTTCCGCATAGATTTTCTGGGCGGCATCACCTGCTAGCCATTCCATCAGTTTCACCGCGTTTTCCTTGTTCGGGGCGGATTTTGTCATCGCAATGCCTGAGATGTTCAAATGTGCGCCGTCACCTTCAAACGTCGGGAAAACGATACGCACCGTTTCAGCGGCGGATTTTTCTTCTGGATTCGCAAGCATTTGCCCGATGTAATAGGTATTTCCAACCGCAATGTCGCATTCGCCCGCCGCAATCGCCTTGACCTGATCGCGATCCCCGCCGTCCGGTTTGCGCGCCAGATTGGCCTTCACCCCTTCGACCCAGGTCTTTGCATCCGCCTCGCCGTGGTGGGCAATCATCGCCGACAAAAGCGCGATATTATAATCATTCAGGCCCGATCTTGTGCAGATGCGGCCCTTCCATTTCGGGTCGGCCAGATCTTCGTACGTGGTCACCTCGCCATCCGCGACCCTGTCTTTGCTGGCATAAACGATCCGCGCGCGGGCGGTCAGACCGAACCACAGATCGCCAGCATCCCGCATCGCAGCGGGGATGTTCGCCTCCAGCACATCGGATTGAACGGGCTGGATCACATCCGCGTCGACCACCTGCATCAGCCGCGCGATGTCGACGGTCAGCACCAGATCTGCAGGGCTGCGGTCTCCTTCGGCCACCAGCCGTTCGGCCATGCCTTTGTCAACAAAGGCAATATTTGCCTTGATCCCGGTTTCGGCGGTAAAGGCGTCCAGCAAGGGCTGGATCAGTTCGGGTTGGCGGTGTGAATAGATGTTCACTTCCTGGGCGAGCGCGGGCAGCGCTGTCGAGCTAAGGGCAAGAACAAGGACGGCAAAGTGACGTTTCATTTGTTGACTCCTTTTGTCAGGAACTATGAAAAACAATATTTCCAGCCTTGCGTCAATAGTTGAGTGAAGTTGTCAGGTAAATTTAACGCACGGCTTTTTCCTCTGCCTTGACGCGGTTCCAAAGTGCATCCATTTCTGCCAGATCACTGTCAGCCGGTGTTTTGCCCTGTTCGGCCAACAGTGCCTCGATCCGTTCGAAGCGCCTGGTGAATTTCGCATTGGCCCCCCGCAGTGCGGCCTCGGGGTCGATCTTCAGATGCCGGGCCAGATTGGCCACCACGAACAACAGATCACCGAATTCCTCGAAAACCTCTGCCTCGGTCAACCGATCCCGCGCCTCGACCAGTTCGCCCGCCTCTTCCACCAGTTTGTCCAGAACCTGATCCGTCGATGGCCAGTCAAACCCCACGCGTGCAGCCCTGTTTTGCAGCTTTACCGCCCGCGTCAGGCCCGGCAGGCCCATTGCCACGCCGTCCAGAACGCCCGCCTTCCCTCGTTCGGCTGATTTCAAACGCTCCCAATCCGCCGTCTGCTGCGCGGGCGTCTTGTCGCGGCTGTCAGACCCGAACACATGCGGATGCCGCGCCACCATCTTGTCGGCGATGGTTTTCGTCACATCCTCAAATGTGAACAGACCCGCGTCAGTGGCAAGTTGTGCATGATACACGGATTGAAAAAGCAGATCCCCCAATTCGCCTTGCAATGCCGCCCAATCCTGCCGGTCAATCGCATCGGCCACCTCATACGCCTCTTCAATCGTGTAGGGGGCAATGGTCGCGAAGTTCTGCACCAGATCCCAGGGACAGCCATTCACCGGATCGCGCAGGCGTGCCATGATTTCCAGCAGCCGGGGCGGGCCTGCGTCGGCGTCGGCGATCAGGGCGTCGCTGGCGGGTCGCGGAAGGGGGCGGTCGGGCATTGCGGCGCACCTTGATTTGGGGTTTCCTGTCGGCTTACCGCTGTTCCCCCGAAGGAGTCCACCATGCCCGTTCTGAACCGGATCGCCGATTTTGCGCCTGAAATGCAGAGCTGGCGCCGGCATCTGCACGCGCATCCGGAACTGGCCTTTGATTGTGTGGAAACGGCGGCCTTTATCGAGGCGCGGCTGCGCGAGATTGGCGTGGATGAGATTCACACAGGGATTGCGAAAACCGGGATCGTGGCCATCCTGAACGGGCAGGGTGCAGGGCCGACGATCGGTCTGCGCGCCGACATGGACGCACTGCCCATCACCGAGGCGACGGGGGCGGCCTATGCCAGCACCCGCCCCGGCAAGATGCACGCCTGCGGGCATGACGGGCATGTGACGATGCTGCTCGGGGCTGCGAAATATCTAGCGGAAACGCGGAATTTCGCAGGTCGCGTGGCGCTGATCTTTCAGCCGGCGGAAGAAGACGGCGGCGGCGGTCAGGTGATGGTGCAGGAAGGCATGATGGACAGGTTCAATATTGCGCAGGTTTACGGGATCCACAACGCGCCGAACGTGCCGTTCGGGCATTTTCAGACCAAACCCGGTGCCCTGATGGCGTCCGTCGACACTGCCATCGTGACGGTGACGGGCAGGGGCGGGCATGGGGCCACGCCGCACGAATGCGTCGATCCGGTGATGCCGATTGTGGCGATGGTGCAGGCGGTTCAGACCATCCTCAGCCGGAACATATATGCGCTGGACGAGGCGGTGATTTCGGTGACTCAGATCCACACGGGCAGCGCCAGCAATATCATCCCCGAAGACGGCTGGTTCTGCGCCACGATCCGCTGCTTCAACCCGGACGTCCGGGCCCTGATGAAGCGGCGGTTTGAGGAAATTGTCGCGGGCCACGCGGCGGCCTTCAACGTGACGGCCCGGATGGACTACGACTGGGGCTATCCGCCCACCATCAACCATGCCGATCAGACGGTATTCGCGGCCAGCGTGGCGTCCGAAGTGGTGGGCGAGGCGGCGGTGGATGCGAATGCCAATCGCGAAATGGGGTCCGAGGATTTCAGCTATATGCTCGAATCGCGGCCCGGTTCATATCTGTTTCTGGGCACCGGGCCGGGCGCGGGCCTGCACCACGCCGCCTTTGATTTCAACGATGAGGCGGCCCCGGTGGGGGCGTCGTTCTTTGCGCGGCTGGTGGAAAGCGCTCAGCCTTTGGGGGGCTTCTGATGCAATGCCAATTTGCGTTAATCTTCGGATTGCTGGCATCCCCCGCGATGGCACAGGACATCGAATATTTTCAGTCCCCCTCCGGCAACATCTTTTGCGCGATCATGTCGGGCGACTATGCCGAGGCGCGCTGCGACATGCGCGAATTGATGCAAAGTTTCCGCGATCCTCCTGCCGACTGTGATCTGGAATGGGGCGACAGTTTTGCCGTGGGCGAACAGGGGCCGGGGGCGTTGGTCTGCCACGGCGATACCGTGATGATGCCGGATGCCATGGTGCTGGAATATGGCCAGTCCCTATCCCGGGGGGCTTTTACGTGCACATCGGAACAATCTGGCGTGACCTGCACCAATGGGCAAGATCACGGCTTTACCCTTTCAAGGGCGCGTCAGGACGTTTTCTGATCCTGTGCCCTTGACTTCAACGACGCGGGCAACCTTGTTGCCGGTCACTGGATGATGCGGCGGCTCCGGCCTGAATGACGCTGCTTTTTCGATATGATGGATCCCATGGCACTGGAAGATGCAAAATCAGCGGTGGATACCGCTTTCACCCGCAAAGGCCTGCGCGGTTATGCGTTCGAGAACGCCTTTGGCGGGGCTGCGTCGTTTTTGCGGCGCACCTACAGCAAAGACCTGACCGGGGTTGATCTGGCGATCACGGGCGTGCCCTTTGATCAGGCGGTCACGCACCGCGGCGGCACCCGCTTTGGCCCCCGCGCGATCCGTGAGGCGAGCGCGTTGCAACCCTATGATCCTCCCTACGGCTGGCCCACCAACCCGCTGGAGGATATGGCGATCATCGACTACGGCGATCTGGCCTTCGACTATGCGAAAGTCAGTGATTTCCCCGATGCGCTGACCGCCCATATACGTACGATCCTCGCCGCCGGGGCAGGGACGGTGACACTGGGCGGGGATCATTACATCACTTATCCGATCCTGAAGGCTTACGCCGAAAAGTTCGGCCCCCTTGGTGTGATCCATTTCGACGCGCATTCCGATCTGTGGCCCGATGATGATCTGACCCGGATCGACCACGGCACCATGCTGTACAAGGCGGTGAAAACCGGGCTCGTGGATCCGAAACGATCCGTCCAGATCGGCATCCGCACGACGACCGAAGATTACCTCGGCGTCCATGTCATCGACGCGCGCGAGGTGCATGAACGGGGTGTGGCGGCGGCAGTGGCCAAGGCCAAGGATATTGTCGGCGATCAGTCCACCTATGTGACATTTGACATAGATTGCCTCGACCCCTCTGCAGCACCCGGCACGGGGACCCCCGTCTGGGGTGGCCTTCATTCCTGGCAAGCGGCCGCCTGCCTGCGCGATCTGGCGGGGATCAACATGGTCGGCGGCGATATCGTCGAAGTGTCCCCCCCCTATGACACCACAGGGGCCACGGCGATCGCAGGCGCGCATGTGGCCTATGACCTGATCTGCCTTTATCACTGGGCACGGACGCAGCGATGAAAAGGATTATTCGCATGTTGGGATACAGTCTGATCGCACTGCTGGTCTTGTTCGCGGGCTTTGCGGCCTATGTACGCCTCGCCCCGTCGGATGCCATCGGCCTGCATGTGAACCCGGCAAGCGTGACATCCCCCAATCCCCGCAACAGCTGGCTGGTGGCGGATGGCGGCAACGCCCCGCCCCTGATGGTGCCCCTGCCACCCGAGGCGGTCGCCGCAAAACTTGCCGCGATTGCATCGGCGACGCCGCGCACGACCCTGCTGGGGGGGGGCGGGCTGCACACCACCTGGATCACGCGGTCAA
This sequence comes from Gemmobacter sp., assembly GCA_031376195.1. GTDB lineage: Bacteria > Pseudomonadota > Alphaproteobacteria > Rhodobacterales > Rhodobacteraceae > JANPIX01. Next base: position 10,604 of record JANMDH010000183.1, read on the forward strand.
AACTGATGGGCTATCCCGACGCCACCTCGGTCATGATCAGCCCGGCACCCGGTGGCAGTCAGATCACGGTCTACGCGCGGTCGCGTTTTGGCCAGGGTGACGGCGGTGTCAACCGCGCCCGGGTGAACAGCTGGATCAGCCAACTCGGCGCGTGATGCTTTTTCTGTCCAGAAATATCCCGGGGTTCGGGGCAGCGCCCCGGCGCGCGCCCTCTTGACCAAAGCCCCGGCGCAAGCCAAACCGCCCGGATGGTTCCGCTAGACACCCTTGCCCAGATTACCCAGCGGTTCGAGTTCATCGAGGCCCGCCTGAACGCAGGTGCAGGCCATGCCGAGATTGCCACGCTTAGCCGCGAATATTCCGATCTGAAACCCGTGGTGGCCGAAATCGCCGCTTACCGCCGCGCCCTTGATGATCTGGCCGAGGCGGAATTGATGCTGGCTGACCCCGATATGAAGGCGCTGGCCGAAGAGGAAATCCCCACCCTGCGCGCCCGCATTCCGCAAATGGAACAGGCGCTGCGCCTTGCCCTGCTGCCGAAAGATGCGGCCGACGCACGGCCTGCCATTCTGGAAATCAGGCCCGGTACCGGCGGGGATGAGGCGGCGCTGTTCGCCGGCGATCTGCTGCGCATGTATCAGCGCCACGCCGAAACAATGGGCTGGCGGTTTGAAATTCTCGAACAGCAAACGTCCGATCTGGGCGGTATCAAAGAGGTCACCGCACATGTGCAGGGCGAGGGCGTGTTTGCCCGCCTGAAATACGAATCCGGCGTTCACCGGGTGCAGCGCGTGCCGGAAACCGAGGCGGGGGGGCGCATCCATACATCGGCGGCAACGGTGGCGGTTTTGCCCGAAGCGCAAGATGTGGATGTCGACATTCCGACAACCGACATTCGCATCGATACGATGCGGGCCTCGGGTGCGGGCGGGCAGCATGTGAACACCACCGATTCGGCAGTGCGCATCACGCATTTGCCGACCGGGATCATAATCACGAGTTCGGAAAAATCCCAGCATCGCAACAAGGAAATCGCGATGCAGGTGCTGCGCGCGCGGCTGTTCGGGATGGAGCGCGAACGCATTGCCAATGAACGCTCCGCCGACCGCAAGGCGCAGGTCGGCACCGGGGATCGGTCGGAACGCATCCGCACCTACAACTTTCCGCAGGGCCGCATGACGGATCACCGCATCAACCTGACGCTTTATTCGCTGGGGCAGATCATGGCGGGTGATCTGACAGCGGTGATCGACGCGCTGACGGCCGATGATCAGGCGAAAAAGCTGGCGGACATGGAAGGATGACCGGGGCAGAGGCATTGCTTGATGCCGTGCCGCGCCTGATCGCGGCGGGGATTCCCGATGCACAACGCGACGCGCGGGTTCTTTTGGCCTTTGCGATGGGCATTCCGCCCGATCGCCTTACCCTGCACCTGCCGGATACCCTGACCCATGCAGGCAAATCCCTATTCGCAACGGCTGTTTCCGCCCGGATCACCCGCCAACCAGTCAGCCAGATCACAGGCTTTCGCCTGTTCTGGGGACGGTCGTTTCGCGTAACGCCCGATATTCTGGACCCCCGCCCTGAAACAGAAACGCTGGTGGCGCAGGCACTTGAACACCCCTTCGCCCGGGTGCTTGATCTGGGCACCGGATCGGGCTGCATTCTTTTGTCATTGCTGGCCGACAGGCCGTTGGCCACGGGGCTGGGGGTGGATATTTCCGAACCTGCGCTGGACGTGGCCATGCACAACGCCCGTGCGCTTGGCACCGACAAACGTGTGAAATTTCTGCCCTCCGATTGGTTTTCGCACGTCCACGGGCACTTTGATCTTATCGTGTCGAACCCGCCCTATATTGCTGCCGATGAAATGCCCGGTCTGTCCCCCGAAGTGCGCGACTGGGAACCGCATCTTGCGCTGACGCCCGGCGGCGACGGGCTGGCGGCCTACCGCGTGATCGCGCGTGATGCGCCTGCGAGGCTGATATCCGGCGGGCGGCTGCTGGTCGAAATAGGACCTGCGCAGGGGCAGGCGGTCCGCGATCTGTTTCTGGCAGGCGGCCTGACGGACATTGCCATTTCGCAGGATATGGACGGGCGCGACCGTGTGGTGGCGGCGGTCAAACCGCAAAGCGGCGCAACCGGCTGAAAAGTGCGGGGATTCACGCGAAACAGCGGATTTGCCCACAATTCAGCCCAAAAATACCTTGTCACGATGCACGACCTGTGATTAGTCAATGCCCAGAGGTTGGCCTTGGGCAATTGCCCGCCACACTCGTAACGCCGCACCGTATGCCAAGATTAAAGACGCTCGCACAGCAGCGCAGGCATCCGGCCAACGCCAGATTTTCTGGACCAAAGGATACAATGCGTTCTTCCAAGTCCCGCTCGCGTTCCAAAGCGAACCGCCCGCGTACCGTTGGCAACATCATCAACCGTGTCTTTGACAGTTCGGGCCCCGATGGCAAAGTGCGCGGTACGCCACAGCAGATCATTGAAAAATATCTGTTTCTGGCCCGCGATGCCCAGTTGTCGAACGACCGGGTCGCCGCCGAAAACTTTCTGCAGCATGCCGAACATTACACCCGCCTTCTGTCTGAGGCGAACCGCGAAATGGCGGCCGAACAAGAGGCGCGGCAAGCCCAGCAGGGCCAGCAATCGCAGCACAATAATAACAATAACAACAATAACCAGAATGGTGGGCAGTCGCACGGCGGAAACCAGAACGGTCAGAACAATCAACAGCAGCGCCACCCCAATGACCGCAACGAACGCCGCGACGACCGGGGCGATTATCGCGCCTCAGATCCCCGCGATGACCGTTCGCGGGATGACCGCCCGGAATACCGCAGCTATGTGCGCCCGGAACCCGATGAACAGCCCGCGATGGCGGCGTTTGAGCCGGGCCTGCCGGATTTCGTCCAGCAGCCCCTGATCCCCGAGGAATCGACGCTGGTGGAAACACCCGAGGCGCGCCAGCCCCGCCCGCCGCGCGCACCGCGTGATGCGCCGCGCACCGGGGATGCCGCACCGGCGCAAACCGCTGCTGCCGAAGGTGACGCCCCCCGTCCGGATCGCGGCCCGCGCCGCGCCCGCAGCCCGCGCAAACCGCGCGAAGCGGATGATGCCCCGAAATCCGAAGGCGGCGAACCGCGTGAAGCGGCGGAATAGGGCTTAGCCACTTTCCGCGAGGTTCCGGGCAAGCGCGCAGAATTGTTCCAGTGACAGTTCCTCTGCGCGCTGTGTCGGATTGATCCCGACCGACACCATCCGCGCCTCGATATCAGGGGCGATGCCACGCAGGCTTGACCGCAGCATCTTGCGCCGCTGATTGAAGGCCATCGCCGTCAGCCGCATCAGCACCGCCCCATCGGCGGGATAGCGGGGCGCGGGCAGGGCGGTCAGATGCACCACCGCCGAATGCACCTTGGGCGCAGGCGTAAATGCCTCGGGCGGCAGCATCATCACGATCTTCGCATCACAGCGCCACTGCGCAAGCAGCGCCAGCCTGCCAAAATGATCGGTGCGGGGCCGGGCCACAATCCGTTCCGCCACTTCCTTCTGGAACATCAAGGTCAGACTTTGCCACACTGGCGGCCAGACCGGCGGGGTAAGCCACCGGATCAGCAGTTCCGTGCCCACGTTATAGGGCAGGTTCGCCACGATCTTGATCGGCGGGGTCAGATGCGCCGTCAGGTCCATCGACAGCGCGTCACCCTGCACCACTTGCAGCCGCCCCGGATAGACCGCGCCGATTTCCTCCAGTGCCGGAATGCAGCGCGCATCCTTTTCAACCGCGAGCACCCGCCGCGCCCCTTCGGCCAGCAGGCCGCGAGTCAGGCCACCCGGGCCGGGCCCCACCTCCAGCACGTCACAGCCCGTCAGATCGCCCGCCAACCGTGCGATCTTGGCCGTCAGGTTCAGGTCGAGCAGGAAGTTCTGGCCCAACTGCCGCCTGGCGCTCAGATCATGGGTGGCGATCACCTCGCGCAGGGGGGGCAGGCCGTCAATCGTCGCCATTGTTCATCGGTTCCGCGTCATCGCCTGCGCCATCCGCAGGGCGGCGATCAGGCTGGTCGGATCGGCCACGCCCTTGCCTGCGATGTCAAAGGCCGTGCCATGATCGGGCGAGGTGCGCACGAACGGCAGGCCGAGCGTCACATTCACCCCGCCTGCGAAATCAATCGTCTTGATCGGGATCAGGGCCTGATCGTGATACATCGCAATCGCCGCGTCATAGCGCGCGCGCGCAGCAGCGTGGAACATCGTGTCCGCCGGATGCGGCCCGGTGATCTGCATGCCCTCCGCCGCAAGGCGCGCCAGAACCGGGGCGATCACGCTGGCATCCTGATGCCCGATAGCACCGCCTTCGCCCGCATGTGGGTTCAGGCCCGCCACGGCAAGCCGGGGCCGGGCAATCCCGAAATCGTGGATCAGGGCCGCATGGGTGATGCGGATCGTGTCTTCCAGCAGGGCAGGCGTCAGTTCACCCGGCACGCGGTCCAGCGGAATGTGGATCGTCACCGGCACCACCCGCAAATCGGGACAGGCGAGCATCATCACCACGCGCGGCACCCCCGCCAGATGGGCCAGAAATTCCGTGTGCCCCGGAAAGGCAAACCCCGCGCCGTCCTTCAGCGCCTTCTTGTGGATCGGTGCCGTACAAACCGCCGAGGCGGCCCCCGTCTGAACCAGATGCACCGCCTGGCGGATCACGTCGATCACCTGCGCCGCATCCACCGGGTCAGGCTTGCCGGGTTTCGTGCGTCCGGGAAATTTATGCGCCAAGACCGGCAAAGTATCCAACGCAACGGTCCCTGCCTGCGACGGATGGGTGATCGCGTGCCAGTTTGCCCCGGCTGGCAGATGCACGGGGTCGCCCAGCCAGAACAACGGCACTTCTGCCCCCAGTGCCAGACGCGCCTTGACGGCAATTTCCGGGCCTATTCCTGCGGGTTCGCCGCAGGTCAACGCGATTGGGGCGGCGGGGGTCACGGTTCCTGAATGATCGCGTTCGCACGCAGATCGGCCAGATATCCGTCCGCCAACCGGGAAAGGCGCTGATTGATGATCTGGGTGCGCACCTGATCACGGGTGGGCGGTTCTTCCACCACGGGCATCCGGGTGCACAGCATCACAAACACCCGTGCCGTTCCCCGCACCAACGTGGCCGCGCTTTCGCCTGCATCCAGACGGGCCAGCTCAAGCCCGACGTCGACCGGCACTTCCGCCATTGTCTGGGTCTTGCGCGTCAACTGGTTGGCCGGAAACCCCAAGGCGTAAAGGTCATTGCAGGCATCCACTTTGGCCTTGATCCCGGCAGCGGCGGTCAGTGCATTACTGTCATTTGGCAGCAGCAGTTCGGCATATTCCACCTGCGTCGTCGCGGGCGCTTCGGTGTCTGTTTCTTCCAGATCCCGCAACTGGAACAAGGCCACAGCACCCGGAATCGGGATCGGGTCCGACACCTGACCCGGGGCCAGTGCCAACACGAACGGCGCAATCGCGGCCGGCAGGTTTGCAAGCGGCATCCAGTCCATCCGCCCCCCCCGCGCCGCCGAAGGTGCCGCAGAATAGGTCCGTGCAGCTTCGGCAAAGCTGGCGTCAGAATTGATCTGGCTTTGCAGGTTCTGTGCCTGTGCCAACACATCTTCTTCCGAACCCGGGGGCGCCGGGATGATCAGTTCCGAAATCAGTACCCGAACGCCGTCGACCCGCGCCTGATTGGCCAACGTGCGGTCAATCTCGGTTTCCGTCACGTCCGTCTTGGCCCCGAATTTCGCCCGCACCACATCGCGCCAGACAACGCCCGCCGCCACAAAGTCGCGAAAGGTTTCAGGCTCCACTCCGGCCTCGGCAATTGCCGCCACGAATTGTTCGACCGACAGATTGGCCCGGCCAGCAAATTCCGTCATCCCGAGTTCGACCTGTTCCGGCGTCGCCGCGATTTCCAGACGCTCTGCCTCTTGCACGCGAAGCCGATCTTCGATCAGCGCGTCAAGCGCCAGTTTGTCCAGATCGCCGGGGGTGCGCAGCACTTTCAGGAACTGGATGCGTTGATCCAGTTCGTAATTCGACACCACCCGTTCATTGACGATGATGCGTGGCGAAAACGGGTTCGATTGGGCGTTCGCGGGCAGGGCCAGAACAAGGCAAGTTGCAATCACGCTTGTCAGGCAGGTCAAAATTCGCGTCATGCGGTGCGTCTCATCCTGTGCGCCCTTTGGGTCAGCGTCTGCAAGTTCGCGCGGGGCCGGCCTTGCCACCCCCCCCGAACCCCAGAAGATCAACCTGCAGGCCGAAATCCGTTGTTGGTTTGACATTAGTCGAGGATGTGAACCGACGCGAGAGGGAAACATCGACAGACAGGCATTCGTTCCGGAACTCCAGCCCCAGCCCTGCACTTGCCGCGCGGTCGGCCACAAAATCATACCGCCCGCTGGCCTTTCCCGTCCAGTTCCCGGCCAAGGTATAGCGGCCATCAAACACCAGTTCCTGCGCATCAATCAGCCGGTTTTCCTGCGGGTCCGCCCGCACGAGGACATAGCTTGACGACAGCCCGTATTTTTCCTGCGTCAGATCAAGCCGCATTTCGGCCTTGGACAGCCCGAAGTCATTGTTCAGGATCAGCCGGTTGGTAATCAGAAATCCTTCGGGCAGGCCGACCTGCAAGGCCAGAAGCCAGTCGGAAAGCCGCCCGTCAAGGCCCGAAGATGGCCCGAACTGCCCCAGATCGTCGGCCCGCACGACCCGGCCCATCGTCGCCCCCAAAGACCAGCCCATGGGATCATAGCGTGTCCAACTGACGCCGATATTGGCGCGCACGCCGCGTTCGCGCGCATCGGCCCCGGCAAAGCGACCCAAGGCGAACAGATTGCCTTCATCAAATTCCACCAGGGCCGAATCCTCATTCGGCACATCGCCGGATGTGCGGCTGTTAACCACCAACTGCACAACCGGTTCGATCACATGGCTCGCCCCGCCGCGTTCGGCCCGCACCCATGGCCAGCGCAGTTCAACCGCCGCGGCCCCGTCAAAGCGTGTGGTGTTGCCCTGGAACGCCGTGTCCTGCTGAATGCTGTAGACATCCGCCGTTGCCTCGCCCAGCACCGATCCGATGATCCCCGCAGGCAGCACCCAGTTCCGCCGCCAATCCAGACGCAGCGATGCGCGGCTCAGATCACGTCCGTCGGCCTGGCCATCGCCGTCCAGATCACGCGGGTCATCCGACCGCCGGTCATGGCTGTGGGTCTGAAATCGCAGCCCCGCCTCGCCCCCGATCGGCCCGCCGCTGAACCGGCGGTGAAAAGTGAAATCCCCCAAAAGTGAGGGCAGGGTATCATTGTTTTCACCCGCCCGGATCGACTGGAACGACACCAGCCGGGCCGAGATGTATTCGTTACGCCGCGTCCGCGACACTTCGATCCGGCTATCCAGCCGGTCCTTTTCCGAAATGCCATAGTCCAGAAAATAGGCCTCATCGCTGACCCGTTCCAACCGCACGCCAAGCGTGAAGTTCCGGGGAAGGGCAAAGGCCCCAGTGCCCAGAACATAACCGCGCACATCGCCGGGTCGCAGCCGATCCCGCGACAAGGCACCATTCACCTCGAACGCCCCAAAACTCAGCGTCTGGCGATAGCGCAGATCAATCGACCGCGTGCCCTTTGTGGTGATGTAAGGCGACAGCGTCAGATCGCGGCTGGGCCCGAATGTCTTGAAATACGGCAGCTGGATGCCTGTGCCCAGCGTACTGCGGGTGCGCAACTGTGGCGTCAAAAAGCCATCGGCCCGGTCCAGCGTGGGGTCGGGCATCCGCAGACGCGGCAAATAGAACACGGGCAATCCGGCCAACCTGAGGGTTGCCTGATCAAAGTATAACTGCTGGGCCACCTGATCATGCACCACCCGGCGCGCCCTGATTTCCCACAAAGGCGTAGGATTGCCCGCGCATACCTGACACGAGGACGCGACCGTGTTGGACAGTTCCGTATACCGTCCGCCACTACGAAAAATCTGATTGGCCGCAATCTGCAACTGACGGTTCAGGACCAGCCGGGCCGATGTCAGCACCCCATTGGTCAGATCGGCGGACACATCGGCTTGGCTTGCCAACAAAAGAATGTCCTGCCCGTCCGACAGGCGAAGCGGCCCGTCGATCACCAGACGGTCTGTTGCGCGGTCGTACTGGATGCGCGTCGCCTGCAGGGACTGGCCGCGATAGAACACCTGAACATTGCCTTCCGCGATCAGCAGGCTGTTCCCGCTGACCGACACACGGTCTGCCACCAGCGTTGCCTTGTCCTGCGCGAAAGCGGGAAATGCTAGGCACAAGATCAGCATCAGGGCCGGAATCAGGGTCTGGACGCGCCCAAGCATCAGCCATCCTCCAGATGCAGCAAAAGCCCCAGCGCAAACAGCATCGCCGCAAACGGCGGCGCCCAGGCCGCCATCGCAACCGGAATCTGGCCATTGTCCCCCAGAACCTGCGCGAAATTGCGCAGGAAGAACACCGAAAACCCCGCCACCAGTGCCAGCAGGATCATCGGCCCGGTTCCCCCGAAACGGGTGTGCCGCATCGTGAACCCCGCCGCCAGCAGCACCATCGCCGCCAACAGCAGGGGTTGCGCCAGTTCCATCTGTAACCAGACCTGATGACTGCGCGCCGAAAACCCGGCTCGTTCCAGCCCCTGAATATATCCCGGCAAATCCCAGATCGGGATCGCACTCGGTGTCCCGAAACTGTCGCGGATCGCTTCGCGCGTCAGATCTGACGGCACCTGCAGATCACCGGTCTGCGCCGCCGCACCCGCCTCGGGGTTCGTCGCGCGCAAATCCCACTGCTTGGCCCCGCTGAGAACCCATGACCCGGGTTCAAGGCCGGCGCGCGCCGCCTCAATCCGCCTTTGCAGGATGCCCGCCTGATCAAAACTCAGGAACGTCACATCATACAGTTCAGTCCCGTCCAGATTGGCCCGCAGTGCATGGATCACCGTTTGCCCCAAATCGCCGCCCTGCCGCAGCCACAGGCCATCCTCACTGATCGACAGCGTCCGCCCGGTGCCGTTTGCAAATTCCGTATACAAAAGATCATAGCGTTTCGATGTCGCCGCCACCAAGGGGTTGAACACCGCCACAGCCAGACCGCCCAGCACCAGTGCCACCGCCACCGGCGTCATCAGAAACCGCAGACCCGACCGCCCCGCCGCGCGCACCACCACCAGTTCGCTGGACCGCGCAAGGCCCAGAAACATCGCGATGGCAGACAAGATCAGGATCAGCGGCAGGATGCGGTAAAGCGTGGACGGCACATTCATCAGCGCCAGTTCCGTCGCCTGGCCCAGACTGATCGCCGGGTCGGAAAACCGGCGAAGCTGATCCAGCATGTCGATCAGCAGCATGATGCCAAAGAACACCAGAAAGACGCGCGCCACCATGCCCGCAAATTTCCGCGCAATGTAGAAGGACAGCGTCATGCGATGGCCTCTCCGCCCATCTGGTTCCCGCCCGCCCGCCGCCTGCGCGGGCGCTGCGCGATCCACAGCATCAGGATCGACAGGATCAGCCCGAGGGCGGGTGCGGCATAAGCCAACGGCCAGGCCTTGTCATTGCGCAATCCCACCGATGTGGCTGCCGTATTGATCAACTGCACGAATATCAGCAGCCCAATCGCGAAAATGATCTGTCGCCACAGGCCAAAGCGGCTGAACGCCCCCAGCAAAAGCGCGGAAAATCCGATCATCGCGGCGGCTGTCGCCAGCAGGGGCTGCGAAAACCGGCTGTGCCCTTCAAACAGAAACGCGGCCCGTGTCTGCCCGGTTTCCGCCAGCAGCGCATCCGTCGGATGCAGCAGCGCCGCCGTCGAAAGTTCTTCCAAGCCCCGCCCGATTTGCGCAGCACCCGAAATCATACCCCCGATATCATAGGTGAAGTCCGAAAACTGCGTGACCGCCAACCGCGTATCCGCCCGGGTCAGCGTCTGGATCATCCCGTCCAGCATCACCAGCTTTGGCCCCGTATCCCCCCGCACCAGCAGTGCCCGGCTGGCGGTATAGGTCAGCCTGTCGCGGTCCGACCGATCATCCATCAGCAAAAGATCCCGCAATTCGCCGTTGGGCGTGATCTCGCGGATATACAGCGTCACCCCCTTGGCCGGATGCATGAACTGACCGTCATTCAGGAACCGCGCCGTCACGTTCTGCGAAATCTCGGCCGTGCGCAGCGCGAGCGTGGCCCGGCTGGCTGGTACCAGAACATGCATCAGGATCAACATCATGACGGCCACCAGCAGACCAAATATCAACACCGGGCGGGCAAGCCGAAAGGCCGAAAACCCCGTCGCCTGCATCACCACAAGTTCGCTCTCCGACATCAGGCGATTGATGACGTAAACAGTGCCCGCAAACGCCGAAATCGGCAGCACAAGCCGGATCACGTTCGGCAGGGTCAGCATCGAGAATTCAAGGAAAACCAAGGCCGATTGCCCATCGCCGACCAGTTGATCGAACAGGCCGACAGCCCGGTTGATCCAATAGATCGCCACCAGAACCAGCGAAAAGAATCCGAACAGGGCCAGCAGTTGCGACAGCAGGTATCTGTCGAATTTCGGCATTTTTCCTGTCTTCCCCTTTTCCGGTTGCTGCGGAACGCTAGACCAAAACCAAGGCCGGGAAAACTGCTATCTGGTCTTTGCCGTGACCCCCGTCTAGGGTCTGGCCGTTCCCTGCCTGTTTCCCTTGACCCCAGCGTGAGGCCCCATGTCCCATCCCGTTCCGATCCAATTCCATGAAACTGACCTGAACAGATTGTCCGATGCCGCAGGCCGCATTGCGGTTTTTGTCGCGGACGGCGGGCGGCTGGGGCCGGCGGCGCGCAGGCTTGATCGGTTGATGAAAGGGGCTTTGGCCCGTTTTGCCGCGTCCGAGGCTTTCGCCAAACTAAAGCCGGGCGAAGGGCAGGATCTGTCCTGGCCCGCAGGTCTGGCCGCCGAGGCGGTTCAGGTCATCCGTCTCGACCGACGGGCCGACATCGCGCAGGCGCGCAAGGCGGGTGGGACCATCGGGCGGTCGCTGTCAAAGGCAGCCACCCTTGTTCTTGCCGAAGGTATCGACCGGGCGGCGGATATTTCCTTCGGGATCGCGATGCGCGCCTATGATTTCATCCCGCACAAGACAGGCGAACAGATCATCCCCGGCCCCGTCACGATGATGGTGGCCAATCCCGCCGCGATTGCCGCCCTCGCCGCACCGATGGCTGCCTTGGCCGAAGGCGTCTTTTTCACCCGCGATCTGGTGAACGAACCCGCCAACGTGCTGACCACCGATGATTTCGCAGGCCGCCTTGCCGCGATGCAGGAACTGGGACTTGAGGTGGAGATTCTGGAAGAGGCGGACCTTGCCAAACTCGGCATGCGCGCCTTGCTCGGCGTGGGGCAGGGGTCCGAGATGCCCTCCAAGGTTGTCGTGATGCAGTGGAAGGGCGCCAAGGACGAAGCCCCCTTCGCCCTGATCGGCAAGGGCGTGGTGTTCGACACCGGTGGCATTTCCATCAAGCCTGCCGGCGGCATGGAGGAAATGACGATGGACATGGGCGGCGCAGGTGTCGTTGCCGGTGTCATGCGCACGCTTGCCTTGCGCAAGGCCAAGGCGAATGTTGTCGGGCTGGTCGGGCTGGTCGAAAACATGCCCGACGGCAAGGCGCAGCGCCCGGGCGATGTGGTCAAATCCATGAAGGGCGACACGATTGAGGTGATCAACAAGGATGCCGAAGGCCGTTTGGTGTTGGCCGATGTGCTTTGGTATGCGCAGGAACGGTTCAAACCTTCGGGCATGATCAATCTGGCCACGCTGACCGGCGCGATCATCGTGGCCTTGGGTCATGAAAACGCCGGTGTTTTTTCCAATGACGATGCACTGTGCAACGCGTTTCTGGCCGCAGCCAAGGCCGAAGGCGAAGGCGCTTGGCGGATGCCGATGGGGCAGGCTTATGATGACAAGCTGAAATCACGCATCGCCGACATGATGAACATCGGCGGGCGTGATGGCGGCGCGATCACGGCGGCACAGTTCCTGAAACGGTTCGTCAAGGATGACGTGCCGTGGTGTCATCTGGACATCGCCGGTACCGCCTTGTTGAAAACCGACACCACGCTTGCGCCCAAAGGGGCGACGGGCTGGGGGGTAATGGCGCTGAACCGCCTGATCCGGGACCGTTACGAAAGCTAGATCGCCATGGGCCTTGTCATGTTCTACCATCTGACCCGGTCCGCACCCGAAGATACGGCGCGGCCCCTGCTGCGCCGCGCGCTGGCTCAGGGTTGGCGCGTGATGATCCGGGGCACCGACGAGGCGGGCATGAAACGCCTTGATGAACGCTTGTGGCTGGGACCGGAGGACGAATTTCTGCCCCACGGTCTGGCCGGTGGCGACAGGGACGGCGAACAGCCTGTCCTGATCGGTCCCGGCCCCATCGGCAATGCCGCGCAGGCCCTTATGTTGCTGGATGGTGCCGCGCCGCTGGATAACGAAGTGGCGGCGATGGACCGCACCTTCGTGCTGTTTGACGGCAATGACGACGCCGCGTTGGCCGCGGCGCGGGACCGGTGGAGATCCCTCACCGCAGCAGGACACCCCGCGCAGTACTGGTCGGAAGAGACGGGAAAGTGGGAAAAAAAGGCGGAAAAGTTGCCGCCTTCTGTGCCCTGACCGAAATCAGATCAAGGCAGCCGTCACGATCACCTCGACCAGATATCCCGGTGCCGCCAGCTTTGCCTCGCCCGTGGCCCGCGCGGGCGTATGGCCGGGGGCAACCCACGCATCCCAGACCGCATTCATTTCCGCAAACGCCGCCATGTCCGCAAGCCAGATCTGCGCCGACACGATCCGCGTCTTGTCGATGCCAGCCCCCGCCAGAATGCGGTCCACTTCGGCCAGGCAAGCCTTCGTCTGATCCCCCACACTTTCGCCGGGGGTGCCAACCTGGCCCGCCACCCAAAGAATGCCGTTGCAGGCGACAGCTTCGCTCATCCGGGGTCCGGTGCCGTAGCGGGTGATGGTGGTCATGGCCGATCCTTTTTCAAATGTTGCGTAAACATCAACGTTTTGGTCGCGGTGTCAGGACACGCAGAACACGACGCTTGGCGGTCCTGAACAAGTTTCTGATGCGTGAAGGGGGCTTCGCCGTCAGCTTGCCGCGTCGAATGGGACGGCTTTTCGCAGACTTGCGGTCTTTTTCCTGCAGAATTTGCAGTGCCTCGGGAAGATGTCGATACGCAACACCAAACAGATGTTCTGCACTTCTGACCGGTTCTTCAACCACCGTCTTCGTTCCGATAAGATCAAACCCGGTCAAGGCCGTCATGTAGTCGATATCTTTGGCATTTCGCGCGACATAGCCATCAATGATACTGTCGGTGAACCCAAGTTTTCCGGTTCCAAAGGATCCCAAAGCGGTCGCAACCGCAAGCCTGTGGCGTTCTTTTTGAAACGGAGTTGAGCTACGTAAAGGTGGAGCCAGCGCGTTATTTAGAATATTATTCAGGAAGACTATAGAACATGCCTCTAAAGAAAAAGATTCGTTGACCACCACATGCTTTATTTTCGCAGAGTCAATATTTACAAATGAAAGGAAGTCGTCGACAACATCGCCGTTCAGAAGTGTTTTTCGATCAAACAAACGAAATTCAATATTTTCTCGACCAAAAGCTTTGATGACATTTTCAGTGCGCTTGCGATAAACGGGATCTGGAATTTCAAACTTACGCAGGCCCGCCTTCAACTGCTGCTGAAAAACACTGGCCGCGTATCCCTTGACGGGGCGCACATACATCAGAATTCTAATGCGATCAAAATGCTTTCTCAGCGACGCATGCATTTCCGAAAGTTCGACTTCGTTCAGACGGGCACTTATATTTTCTGATGACAGTATCAGGTCCGATCGCCCATTAACCTCGCTATCATATACCAGCTTTGATTTTTGTAGATTGTATAAAAAGCGGACTTTCGCGGGTTTGGGTGTCACAATCTCAGAGGCGCGATCAGAAAACAGGAAAGTCAGATAATTGGAATGATTATGGTTCTGAAGCCCACCATAGATAACCCGTTCATCACGGTAGCCAAGCAGGGTTTTCTGTATCGAAGTAGATCCGGTCTTTGGCATACCCAAATGGATATAGCAGGTTCTGGCCATTGAGTCACCTGACGGGTTTGCTGTTCCAAGATTAAGCCTATCAACTCAAATACCGCGGAACGTCAAGACAGATAACGTTCAGATATTTCTTAAGTATCATCGCAGCAACGAACCGGCTTTGAAAATGGAGCGGGTGAAGGGAATCGAACCCTCGTATTCAGCTTGGGAAGCTGCTGCTCTACCATTGAGCTACACCCGCGTTGCCTTGAGGTAGATCAGCCGCGCCGTGCCGTCAAGACGGATCGATGCGGCCCACCGCTCAGGGCAAGGTGATTTCCGTTCGCTCGCCAGGTGTCACGGTCACAGTGACCTCAGACTGCTTCTCGCCGCGCATCGCCACGATCAGGTACGCGCCCCCCGGTGCGATCAGGTCTTTTTCCTCGGCATAGTCAAAGCTTTGCGATTTGCGGTTGCCACTGATGTCGGGCTTTGCATCGAACACCTCAATCGACGTCGCACCAGCCGCCTTGATCGCCAGCACGCCTGCGTTCAAAATGACTTTCACCTCAACCCGTTCGCCGGATTTCACCGTGAACGGCGTCTCGGCCTGTGCGGCACCTTGGCTGACGCGGGCGATATACTCCCCCGGTGGCAGCGTGAACTGCTGTGCCGGGCCATAGCTGGTGTCACGCTGTCCTGACTGCCGTCCAGCGCCTTTTTCGCCGCCATAATTTCAACCGAATGCTGGGTTGAATCCATAATCTGGCCGTCAACATAATACGCATCAATCGCCGCCACTCCCGCGCCGACGATCATGTCTTTCTCGACCGTTTCGCCGGGGGCAAGGGTCACGGTTTCGCTGGCGGATGCCTCGCCGATCTTGACGCTGATCCGCGTGTCACCGGCGGGGACGACGACTTTGGCCTCGCCGTAGTGGGTTGCGTCCATGCCCGCCGCGTTGGTCAGGTTCAGCGCCGCCCCCCCATCGACAGGACCATCCGCCGAAACCCGGGGCGTCAGGATCAGCACACCAGCATTCAGGATCACCTGAGGTTGCAGAAGCGTCGTGTCAGTGACCGTTACATCCACTTCCGCAGAAGCCTCGCCTATCCGGCCAAGCAGCCGATAGGTGCCCGCAGGCAAAAGGTCACGATATTTGTTATACTCGGTGGAGATTTGCGCCCCCCGTTCGCCATTTTCGGCGATTGCGAACAGCTCCCACGCGTTGCCATTCACGATTTCCGGCCCGCCTTCGGAAAGATACAATTGCGGTGCGATGTTGAATTCAACGGCAGCCATCGGTGCTGGTTCGGGCGCAGGTTCGGGTTCCGGCTCAACCACTGCCACCGTGGTCTTCAACGCCTCGACCAGGGCGCCGGAATCTTTCGCTTCGATGTAAAGCCCACCAGTGTTTTCCGCCAGACAGGCCACCTGTTTGCCTTCTTCCGCCGTCAGGCCAAAGCCTACGACATGCGCCGTGAAGTCCACCCCCGATGCTTCCAGTTCCGCCCCAAGGGCGCAGGGGTCGGCATTGCAGGTTTCAATCCCGTCCGTGATCAGAATGACCGTGGCCTTTTCCTCGGTGGACCGCAGTTCTGCCGCCGCCTGGCGCACGGCTTCGGTGAGGGGTGTCTTGCCCAGAAACTGCAGGGTTGCAGCCGCCTGCGCGATGGCAGCCCCTGTGCCCGCCGCCGGCGGGACGACCAGTTCGATATCCGCACAATCGCCCTTGGTGCGATGCCCATAGGCGATCAGCCCAAGTTCAGTTTCCGCAGGCACGCCCTGCAGAACGGTTGCAAGTGCCTCACGCGCGATTTCCAGTTTGGCCCGCCCATCGATCTGGCCCCACATCGACCCCGACGCATCCAGCACAATGATCGATTTTCCCTCCGCTCGGGCAGCCCCGCCAGACAAGGCAATCATCACAAAAAGGCAAAGGGCACGTCCCAAAGGACCAAAAGACAACTGCATCAAATTCTCCCGACCTAAATTCCTGCGCGACTGTAGGTCAAGGGCCTGCGATCTGACAAGCGGGTGCCGGGACTAAAAAGGGCCGCCGCAAATGCGACGGCCCTCGGGGGCAGGGCGGGGACAGATGCCAAACCCCCGATGGTCAGGGCCTGCCGGATGGAAGAGACGTCACCCGGCAGAATCCCCTCACATTTTGGGCAGAAGAACGGTGTCGATGACGTGGATCACGCCGTTCGACTGTTTCACATCTGCAATCGTCACGGTGGCCATGTTGCCTTGACCGTCCTCGATCATCACTTTGCCGTCTTTCGTGCTTGCCGTGAATTCACAGCCGCCGACGGTCGAAATGACATGCTTGCCGCCATCCGCTTCGATCATGCCGACGATGTCGGTCGACATGGCATTGGCCGCAACCACATGACAGGTCAGGATCTTGACCAGCATTTCCTTGTTTTCCGGCTTCAGCAGCGTCTCAACAGTGCCTGCAGGCAGTTTTGCAAAGGCGTCATTCGTCGGGGCAAGAACCGTGAACGGGCCGGCACCAGACAGCGTTTCCACCAGACCGGCAGCCGTCACAGCGGCGACCAATGTGGTGTGATCCGCTGAATTCACGGCGTTTTCGACGATATTCTTGTCTTCAAACATTGCGGCACCACCCACCATCGGGTTTTCGGCAAACGCGACAGAAGCGGACAGCGCGGCAATGGCGGTCAGGCCAGCGAAGCTAAAGGTCTTGAACATTCGGTATCTCCTCAGTCGGGCAGGGACGATCCCAGCCTCACGTGACCAGTAACGCGACGAAGATGAACAAAGTTGCAGCAGGCTGGTATCATCACGCGTTCGTGATGCAGATCTGTGAAATATCTGAAAACAAACAAAAACGGCGGACGCATCTGCATCCGCCGCCGCGCGCGCATCAGGTGTGATCTCAGGCCCCGATGGTGCCTGTCACCAGAACCGGCCCGGTTGGTGCGCCGGTTGGCGACCCGCCCGCAGGTTCAAGGCTGACCGCCAGCACCATGCCAGAGGCAAGATCAGGCAAGGGGCGTCGTGCCGTCTGTCCGCCGATCACCCCCAGCGACACCGGGGCCGCATCGCCCGCGATCAGCCAAAGTTCATAATCGCGGCCCGCCTCCGGGGCAGGGCCGCCGGTTTGCTGAAGGTAAAGCGCCTGCCCGTCATAGCTCGCCGTGAAGATAACCGCTTGCGCGTCCCCCTGCAGCACAGCGACCAGTTCAGGCCGCTGCGGATTGGGCAGGATCAGAAATATCGCCAAGGCGACAACAGCCGCACTTGCCGTGCCAATCACAAACTGGAACCACGAAAAATTGCTTATTTTGCGCTTTTTCGGGAAAAGGCGCGCCTCCACCCGGTGAAACACATTCGGCGCTTTCAGGTCGGCGTATCCCTCGTTCATCGGGCCAAAGTCGTTTTCCCATTGCGCGATGCGCCGGCCAAAGCTGGTATCCAGCTTCATCCGCGTCTCGACAGACAGGCGTTCAGACAGCGTCAGAACACCCAGCACGTATTCGCCCGCCAGGATGTCATCTTCGTCGCTATGGGAAAATTCGTCGGTCATGCTCCCAGACACTCCCGCAAGGACATCAGGCTGCGGCGCAGCCAGCTGCGAATAGTGTTCAGCGGCACGCCATGCCGATCCGCCAACTGCTGATAGGACAGTCCGCCCAGATAAGCCCCGCGCACGGCTTGCGCCTTATCAGGTTCCAGCGTGCCCATGCAGTCAATCACGCGCAGCGCCTCGCCTTTGGCCACCAGCGACGCCTCGACCCCCTGACGGTGGTCCTGTAATGACAACACCGCGTCATCGTCGGATATCTCGGCCGGCCGGGCGCGCAGGCGGTCAATCGCGTGGTTACGGCTGATCGCGATCAGCCATGTCATCGCACGCCCCTTTTCCGGGTCAAAGCGGCCAGCACGCAGCCAAAAACGGGTAAATACTTCTTGCAAGGCGTCCTCGGATTCTGCTCGGTTACCAAGGATACGCATCAGAACGCCGAAAAGTTTCGTCGACGTCTTTTTATAAAGTTCCTTGAAGGCCGCACGGTCTTCGGCGGCCACGCGGATCAGCAACTCTGCAATCGGATCATCCATGGCCGAACGCTAGCCGCGCAGAACGCGCTTCGCAAGCCTTGGCGCACATCTGATCATACGGCACCACCTTGGCCGCGCCGCCGTTTGCGCCCCCCCTCACCCCCGCCGCCCGCGTTAAAGCTGACGTCGGGCAGGGTCACGATCCTGGCCAGTTCGGGGAAAGGGTCGCTCGCATGCGGGATCGCATTGGCTGCCACGAAATGTTCCTGAAAACGCGGCTCTATGGCGGTTTCCACCTTGTGTATCTGATGCACGACTTGTTCGATTGTCGCCCGCGCCCCCAGATTGCACAGGGCAATCCGCGCGCCTGTGCCCGCCGCATTGCCTGCCGAGGTCACCTTTGACAGATGCGCATCGGGGATCATGCCCAGCACCATCGCATGTTTCGGGCTGATATGCGCCCCAAAGGCCCCGGCAAGGGTCACGCGGTCCACATGATCCACACCCATTTCATCCATCAACAATCGCGCTCCTGCATACAGAGCCGATTTCGCAAGCTGGATGGCGCGGATGTCGCCCTGCGTCACGCTGATGACTGGGCCGCCGTCGGCGCTTCCGTCGAACAGCAGATAGGAATGTGTCCGCCCGGTCGGGATCATCCGTGCGCTGCCCACCTGTTCGGCCGATCCGATCAACCCACCGGGGTCAACCAGCCCCGCCATCCGCATTTCGGCCACCGCTTCGATGATGCCCGACCCGCAGATGCCGGTCACCCCGGTCTGCGCCGTCACCACGTCAAAGCCCGGCTCGTCCGACCACACATCACTGCCGATCACCCGGAAACGCGGCTCTTTCGTCACCGTGTCAATCTCCACCCGCTCAATCGCCCCCGGTGCGGCCCGCTGCCCCGAACTGATCTGCGCGCCTTCAAAGGCCGGGCCCGTGGGCGACGAACAGGCCAGCACCCGTGTTTCGTTCCCCAAAAGGATCTCCGCGTTGGTGCCAACATCAACAATCAGCACCATGTCCTTTGATTTGTTCGGCTCTTCCGACAACGCCACTGCCGCGCAATCCGCCCCCACATGCCCTGCGATGCACGGCAGGATATAGACCCGCGCCGCCCGGTTCAGGTGCGTCAGGTCAAGGTCACGCGCATCCAGGCTGATCGAATTCGACGTGGCAAGTGCAAATGGCGCCTGACCCAGTTCCACCGGATCAATCCCCAGCAGCAGATGGTGCATCACCGGGTTGCAGACAAAAACCACCTCATAGATCGCCGTTGCCGAAATTCCCGCCTCATCCGCAATCGATTTGCCCAGATCATTGATCGCCTCGCGCACCGCGCGGGTCATTTCCACATCGCCGCCGGGATTCATCATCGCATAGGAAACCCGGCTCATCAGATCTTCGCCAAACCTGATCTGCGGGTTCATCAGGCCGCTCGACGCCAGCACCGACCCATCCCCCAGATCGCAAAGATGCGCCGCGATGGTGGTCGAACCAAGATCGATGGCCAGCCCGTAAATCTTGTCCTCGTTGAAGCCGGGGAAAATATCCAGAATGCGGTGCGCCGCATCATCATGGCCCCGGTTCAGCACCACCGTGATCTTCCAGTCCCCTTTGCGCAGCACGGGTTGCAAGCGGCGCAGGATTGCCAGATCAGCCGTCACATCCGTAATTTGCCACTGATCCCGCAGCGCCCGCACCACGCGTTCAAAATCGCCCGTCGGTTCGTGCATGTCGGGTTCCGCCACCTCGATGTAATAGGCGCGGGTGCCCGGATCCATCACGATATCGCGCTGTGTCGCCGACTTGCGGATCACCTGTTTGTGCACCTGACTTTCGGGCGGCACGTCGATCACCACGTCGCCCATCACCTTTGCCTGACAGCCTAACCGCCGACCGGGCGTCAGACCCCGGACGCGATTGTAACGATCCTCCACCGCGTTCCATTCCGACAGCGCCCCTTCGGCCACCGTCACGCCATGCTTGGGAAACTCACCGAATCCCGGCGTAATCTGGCATTTGGAACAGATCCCCCGCCCGCCACAGACACTGTCCAGATCCACCCCCAACTGCCGCGCCGCCGTCAGCACAGGCGTGCCCAACGCGAACCGCCCCCGCTTGCCAGAGGGGGTAAAGATCACAAGGGCGTCTTCCGCGGTATCGGGGGTCATGGCATTCTCCTGTCCGGTCAGGTTTTAGGGCAAAGGGCAGGGGCCGCAATGGCGGAAAGCGGCATCGCGTCACGAAGTCACGTCGCAGCCGATTTTTCTGCGAAAAATCAGAATTTTCGCAGAAAATTTGTATCCGTCAGAAATGAAGATGAACAGCGCCCTTGTGACAGATCACGATCAACTGGTGCCCGGTTTCCAGCAGGTGGAAACCCCGGCTACGCACTTCTGCAATAAACCGATCTCGGCCAATTTCACGCTCCACCCACGCCCGGCTGCGGCGGATCACCCCACCGTTTGACACAGCCTTTGCCGAAAACACTTCGGCAATCCACGAGTCAGGGGCGGTGAGGCGGTATATATCCATGCGCCACCATCGCAAGCCAAGGTAAACGTCGGGTTAACTTACCCCCGCGCCCGTCGCCCCCCGCGCCGGCCCGATGTTGCGGCCGATGCCGCCGTTGACGCTTCGGCAAATGTAGCACCCGCCTCCACCGCCTCCAGCACCTTTGCGAACCGGATCCATTCGCCGCCGTTCGCATCATGGTTCATCAGGAAATTCGCCGCCCGGATCGCCTCCATCTCCACCTGACGCACCGGGTTCATGATTGCGCTCGTCATCCCCGCCCCGATTGCCATCGGCAGAAAAGCCGCGTTGATCCCATGCCGGTGGGGCAGACCGAAACTGATGTTGCTTGCCCCGCAGGTCGTGTTCACACCCAGTTCGGCCCGCAGACGCTGCACCAAAGTGAACACCTGACGACCCGCCGATCCCATCGCCCCCACCGGCATTACCAGCGGATCCACCACGATGTCATGTGCTGGAATCCCGAAATCCGCCGCCCGTTCAACGATCTTTTTCGCCACCGCGAACCGCACATCCGGGTCTTCGGAAATCCCCGTATCATCGTTCGAAATCGCCACCACCGGCACGCCGTATTTCTTGACCAGCGGCAGAACCAGTTCCAGCCGGTGCTCTTCGCCCGTCACCGAATTCAGCAGGGGTCGGCCTTCGCAGGCGCGCAGACCTTCTTCAAGGGCACCGGGAACCGAGCTGTCGATGCACAAGGGCACGTCCACAATCGCCTGAATCCGCAGGATCAGTTCGCGCATCAGGGGCGGTTCGACAAAGTTGTTGTCGGCGTAACGCGGATCGCTTGCCATCTTGTTCGTGAACACCGCACCCGAATTCACGTCCAGCACCATCGCCCCGCAGGCCACCTGTTCCAACGCGTCGCGTTCCACCGTGGTGAAATCCCCCGCCTCCAGCTCCGCCGCCAGCTTTTTGCGGCCTGTCGGGTTGATCCGTTCACCGATCACGCAAAAAGGTTCGTCAAAACCGATGATCACGGTCTTGGTCTTCGATTCGATCACAGTGCGTGTCATGTCTTATCCTTGAATACTGGCAGGAACGCCCGAGGCACCGCCGTGATTTGTGATCCAGGTGGCGTTTGTCTTGATACCACCAAGCGGAAAGAAGTGAACCGATTCAATGCCGAACGCCGGGTTCTTCGCCTTGTGTGCCGCCAATGCCGCCACAAACTCTGTCGGCTCGTACGGCAACAGCAATTTGGTCACATCCATCGCGCGCTTCTGCAACACCCGCATTGACGCGCCCACGCCGCAGGCAATCGCGAACTTGATCAGGGTCTGCAGCTTGGCCGGACCCGCCACCCCGATATGGATCGGCAGATGAATCCCCTCAGTGGCCAGCCTGTCCGCCCAGGCGATCACCGGGTCCGCCTCAAAACAGAACTGCGTCACGATGGCCATCTTCGCATCGGACCGTTCCGAAAACGCCTGTTTCCACTTCAGGGCCTGCATCACGACGGCATCGCCGCCATCCTTGTCGATATCGCGGTTGCCTTCGGGGTGGCCTGCGACATGCAGCCGGTCAAACCCGGAAAACAACCCTGTTTCAATCAGTTGCATTGATGCGTTGAACTCGCCTGCAGGTGTGTTCACCCCGCCGCCCAGCAGAAGGGCCTGCTTCACATCCGCCTCGCCCTGATAACGTGCGATCCAATCAGCAAGGGTTGCCCGATCCGGAATGATCCGCGCCGGAAAATGCGGCATCACCACATAGCCTTCCGCATTCAACCGCCTCGCCGTGGCCACCATCTCCTCAACCGGCGTCCCGTCGATGTGTGCAATGTAGACCCGCGTCCCCTGTGGCAGCAGATCGCGGAAGTTTTCCACTTTTTCTGCCGTGCGCGGCATCACTTCGATGGAACAGCCGTGCAGAAATGCCTCCACCTCGGCTTTTACAGGCTCGGACGGGGCCGTTTCGCGGCGCAGGGAAAACAGGGCCATCTTCAGTCTCCAATCAGGGGCGTCAGGCCCGGCCTTCGTTGTCGATCAGGTGTTTCAGGCGTCCAGCATCATATTCCGCCTCCAGACGCGCGGCCTCGGATGCGGCCACTGCATCCTCGTCGCCCTCAACCGCGTAAGGCTCTGCCTTGCGCCATTCCCCCAGATAGCTGTCACTGTCCTTTGCGCCGATCTTCATCGCGCACCGATCAATCGCCTGTTCAAAGCGTTCGGTCAGTTGCACTTTCGATCCGCGCCGCCCTTTGCCGACGATAACCTGCGCGGGAATATCGCGCCAATAGACAATGGTGACATCGGGCATTCGTCTGATCCGCCTTTTTTCCTGTTGTCCTGTCATATCGACGGCGCGCGACAAACCATGTCGGATTTCGACATTCAACACGCGACAAGCGACCCGTGGCATTCTGTATCTCAACCGGCGCATCCGCGCGATGGGGCAGGGAATGAATTCTTCTCATGTTTATCATGGGGTGCGTCGATGCAGCAGACGCAACCGCTTGCGCGGGGGGCGCTTCGGGTCAACCCTCAACCCCAACAATGTATGGAGGGCGAGCAGATGAAGACCGATCTTCAACGAAGGGCGGACGCGATCCCGGCGGCAACAGGTGTCAGCGCAAGTCCTGATCCGCTGGTCGAACCGAACGCCCGTGCCTTTTTCGGTCCGGCACCGCTGTATGCGGCACTGGATCTCGGCACCAATTCGTGCCGGATGTTGATTGCCCAACCAAAGGGCAGTCAATTCACTGTCGTGGACAGTTTTTCCAAAACGGTGCAGTTGGGCGCGGGGCTGGAGGCCTCGGGCAGGCTCAGCCGCGCCTCGATGACACGCACCATTCAGGCCCTGCGCATCTGTCAGAAAAAGCTGGAAAAGCATAATGTCAGACGCATGCGCCTGGTCGCGACCGAGGCGTGCCGCCGCGCCCGCAACGCAAAGGAATTCATCCGGCAGGTGAAACGCGAAACGGGTCTGGCCCTGGAGGTGATCCCGGCCGAGGAAGAGGCACGTCTGGCGGTGATTTCCTGCGCGCCACTGGTGGAACGGACAACAGAACAGCTGCTGGTCGTGGATATTGGCGGTGGATCCACCGAACTCGTCTGGATCGATCTGTCCGCCGTCGCCCCTGAGGAAAAGTCCCGGTCCATCATGCGGTTGCGCAACGGTTTTGCCAGCGACGGGGACGGGCCTGCCGCACAGGTGATTGACTGGATTTCCGTGCCGCTGGGGGTTGCGACATTGAAGGATCAGTTCATCGATGTCGAAGACGACGCCGCGCGCTTTGCCTTGATGAGCTGGTTTTTTGAAGAAAATCTGGCCAGCTTTTCCCCCTATAACGCCGAAGCGCCCCGCGCCGGGTTCCAGATCATCGGAACCAGCGGCACGGTGACCACTGTCGCCGCGTCTTTTCTGGGATTGAAACGCTATGACCGGACCAAGGTTGACGGGCTGCTGATGACCAGTGTCCAGATTGACACGGTGATCCGCGATTACCTGATGCTCGGTCCCGAAGGGCGGCGCACCGATCCACGCATCGGGCGGGATCGGCATGCCCTGATCATGTCGGGCGCATCCATCCTGCAGGCCTTGATGCGCATCTGGCCGACAGACCGGCTGTCAGTTGCGGATCGCGGTTTGCGCGAAGGCTTGCTATACGCACAGATGAGCGCGGACGGCGTATTGGAAGACGGGCCTTATCAATGACGGACATCAAGAACACCTCGGGTCGGGGCCAGCGCGAATTGCGCGTCAGGGTCAAAACGGCGCGGGGACGAAAACTGTCATCGACCTTGTGGTTGGAACGTCAGTTGAACGACCCCTATGTCATCCGGGCCAAAAAGGAAGGGTTCCGGGGCAGGGCGGCCTACAAGATATCGGAACTGGATGACAAATACGGCTTTCTGAAACCGGGGGTGCGGGTGGTTGACCTTGGCTGCGCGCCGGGCGGGTGGTGCCAGATCGCGGTGGACCGGGTGAATGCCCTGGGACAGCGGGCGAACAAACCCAAAGGCACGGTTCTGGGTGTGGACTTGCAAGAGGTCGAACCGATTGCCGGGGCACAGATCCACCAATTGGACTTTCTGGCCGAAGGGGCGGATACGCAGGTCAAGGAATGGCTCGGCGGCCCCGCCGACGTGGTGCTCAGCGATATGGCCGCCGCCTCTTCGGGCCACAAGGCAACTGACCATCTGCGCATCGTGGCGCTGGTAGAGGCGGCTTTGGCCTTTGCCTTCGACGTGCTGGAAGAGGACGGCACCTTTGTGGCGAAAGTTCTGGCCGGGGGCGCGGAAATCGGGATGCAGAACCTGCTCAAGAAGAACCTCCGCAAGGTGGCGAATGTGAAACCCGCTGCAAGCCGTTCTGACAGTTCAGAAAAATTCGTGGTGGCGATGGGGTTCAAGGGCCGCACAACGCCGGAATAAAAAAAGCGCCCGGGACTTGGGCGCTTTCATCACGGCAATATTGGTAGTTCAGCCGCCCCAGTGCCGCACCGGCCCGCAGTCCATGTGCACAAAGTTCGATCCGGAATAACGCCCGACGCCGCCGCCGGAACACGCTTCGGCCGCGCGCGCCATCTGGCCCACCGACCGGGATTTCAGCCGCACATCAGCCGCTTTTCCCACCATATGCAGGGAATTGCGCGCAACACCGCCAGATTTGGACCGCAGCATCGCGTTCGTCGCCTTGCAGCGATAACCCGACAACATCATATAGGGTTCGGACACATCCATCAGGCGATGCGACGCGGCCAGCACATCCAGATTGCGCGGATCCATCTTGATCGTATCCCCGGAACGCCAATCCCGCATGAAGTGATTGATTTCCTTCATCACTTCCGGAATGTATTCGCCTTCCAACCAATAGATCGTGTCCACACTTTCGCCCGTTCGTCCGGAATACATGCTGACCCGGCGCACATCACCTGCACCGCGCAGCAATCCGAAAGCGTTGGAGTAAGTGGGGGCCGCGACAACAACTGTGGCTGCGAAAACACCCAAGAGTCCACGGCGTGAAAAGCCGGTAGTCGGTTCATTCGTCATTCTGAGCGCCTGTCCCTACGCAAAAATCTGCCGCATGTTCCTGCGGTTGCCTGCCACTTCATCCCCAAGTGCCTCATGACTATGCCACAGCACGAATCACAACCCAAGCAAAGAATGGTGCCGACAGGTCCAGCGTACCCCGCATCGGCAAATTTTTGCTGAATCAGCCCGAAACGGGCAGGCCGTCATTGAAAGACACAGTTCGTTGCCAAAAAGTGACGCTTTTTCATCGCTTTGGCAGGCTTGTGATTGGACAGCCTTCGCCAAATCACCGAAGTTTAACAAAACGTGTGCCTGCGGCCCGAGGGACAAATGCTGAAATCGATATTTGGAACATCACTTTCCGGTCTGACATTTGGAATTCTGACCACCATCGCGACCCTTTCCAATCCCCATCCGACTACCGCGCAAGGCGTGTCCCCCTTCGTGCAAGCCTTGGCCGAAGCCGCATCCGGTGATGAGGCGATCGCGACTTTTTACCGCGACCGCAGCTATGATGCGATCTGGACTGATGGCGATGACGCAGACCGCAGGCAGGTCTTTCTGACTGCCCTCAGCCATGCAGATGACCACGGATTGCCAGTTGCGCGCTATGCCGTGCCCGATCTGGTGCAGGCCTACCGCACCGCCCAAACCGAAGGCGACAGGGGTCGGCTTGAAGTGCGTATGACCCGGGCCTTCCTTGACTATTCGCGCGATATGCAATCAGGCGCGCTGGTGCCGTCAAAGGTCGACAGCGGCATCAAACGCGAAGTCCCCCTCCATGATCCGCGCAGCAATCTGAACCAGTTTCTTGCCGGGTCGCCGGGGGTGTTTCTGGCCGGACTTGCGCCGCAATCCGCGGAATATGCGCAACTGGTAAAGGCCAAACTGGGGCTGGAAGCACAACTGCACGCAGGCGGCTGGGGCCCCTCGGTCGACGCAGCGACACTCGGGCCCGGGCAATCCGGGGATGCGGTGGTGCAGTTGCGTGATCGGCTGATCGTCATGGGATACCTGACCGAAGCCTCGATGCGCGACTACGACACGCGGATCGAAAAGGCAGTGCAGCTCTTTCAACTCGATCACGGCCTCGCACCAGACGGTGAAGCGGACGCGGCGACGCTGGCCGAAATCAATGTGGGGCCGGAAAGCAGGCTTGCGTCGGTTCTGGTCGCGATGGAACGGCAGCGCTGGCTGAACATTCCGCGCGGCAAACGGCATATCTGGGTGAACCTGACGGATTTCACCGCAAAAATCGTTGACGACGGCAAGGTAACGTTTGTCACCCGGTCAGTCGTCGGCAAAGACGACCCCGACCGGCGCACACCGGAATTTTCGGACATGATGGAACATATGGTGGTGAACCCGTCGTGGAGCGTGCCGCGATCCATCACCGTCAAGGAATACCTGCCGATGATGCAGCGCAATCCCAATGCGGCCGGGCATTTGCAACTGCTGGATCGCAACGGGCGGGCGGTCAGCCGGGGTGCTGTGAACTTCGGCGCGTACACGGCGGCGAATTTTCCGTTTGCGATGCGGCAGGCCCCGTCGGACGGCAATGCGTTGGGTCTGGTGAAATTCATGTTCCCCAACCAGCACAACATCTATCTGCATGACACGCCCGCGAAATCTCTGTTTGACCACGAAGTGCGCGCCTATTCGCATGGCTGCATCCGCCTCGCCGACCCCTTTGCCTTTGCCTATGCCCTGCTCGCACGGCAGACTGACGATCCTGTGAACCTGTTCCAATCCACATTGGCGACCGGGGCGGAAACACTGGTGAAACTGGACCAACCCGTGCCCGTGCATCTGGTCTATTTCACGGCCTTCCCGTCGGTGAAGGGGCGGATGAATTACCGCCGCGATGTATATGGGCGTGACGCGCTCATTCTGCAGGCGCTGATCGAGGCTGGGGTGGCATTGCCGGACGTTCAGGGCTAACCTGCGGACCTGTGGGGCAGGGGTGTCATGCCGCTGTCCCGACGCAACAGGGTGAAGCCATGTCTCATTCGATCCGCGACATCGCCGCCGCCCTGGGGGCCGAGGCCGCTGGCAATCTTGACCTGATCGTGACGGGGGCCGCCGAACCTGCCAAGGCCGGGGCGCACAGCCTCGCCCTTGCAATGGACCCGAAATA
>JANMDH010000210.1:0-1782 GCA_031376195.1 Gemmobacter sp.
CACCCGGTCGGTGTAAAAGGCCAGATGCCCGGCGATGCCCGCAAGATCGGCTTTTGGGGTCTCATAGGTCCAGATCACGTCATCCAGACGGCCCGAGGGCAAAACGACGGAGTAATAATTGCCCGCACAAGGGCGTGGCCAATTATTACTCCGTCGTTTTGCCCTCGGGCCGTCTGGATGACGTGATCTGGACCTATGAGACCCCAAAAGCCGATCTTGCGGGCATCGCAGGGCACCTTGCCTTTTACACCGACCGCGTGACCGTCGAACGCGCCTGACCGGCAACCGGGCCCAGGAACCGTTCGATTTCCTGCATCGCCACCGACCACGCCGGTTCATGGGCAAGCAGGATGTGAATCCGGCTTTCCAGCGTCACGAACCGTGCGTTCGGTATGGCCATAGCAATCTCACGCCCCTGATCCAGATGGATTCTCTGGTCGTCACGCGCATGAATGACAAGGGTCGGCACCTGCACCTGCGGCAGCAGATGGCGCACATCAATGTCGCCGAACGCATCCTGAAACCGCACCGCGTTTTCCGCACTCGTGGTCAGCCGCTGGAATTCATCGAAGAATGTCAGATCCTCCTGCGTGCCATCCGGCATGAACGTTTGCGAAAAGATGTGCCGATAGGCCGAATTGCTGGTGCCCCAGCCCAGCCTTGTCAGGGTCATCACCGCCTCGCGACGCTCAATCTCCTCTGCGGTCGCAGCGATCCGCCAGCCTGCCGCATAGCCGCCGATCAGGATCAGGGCCGACACGCGGTCCGGGTGGCGCACTGCGTATTCGATGCTGACGGCACAGCCCTGCGACATCCCGATCAGGGGAAACCGTGCCAGTTCCAGCGTATCGACCACGGTTTCCAGATCGGTCACAAAGGCCGCCTGGCTGATGTCCGCCACATCCCAGTCCGACAGGCCGTTGCCGCGTTCGTCGTACCGGATCAGCCGGTTCCGCGCTGCAAGCGTGGCAAAGGTGCGGCCCCAGATCGGGCTGTCCCAGTCCAGTTCCAGATGGTTCAGCCAGTTTGCCGCCTTGACCAGCGGCGGCCCCTCCCCGACCGAGGCATAGGCGATCCGCACCCCGTCGGCAGCCTGACAGAACCCGATGCTCTGATGCAGCGCCGCGACCGGCACAAGGGTCTGCGTTGTCAGGCCCGTTTCCGGTTCAGGCACCGGGTCCAGCCCCGCCGCGCGTGCCGTGTCGCGGAACACGCGCGTCACCTCGTCCGCCTCGTCCGCGCGGCCCGTCCGGCGAAGCACCTGCGACAGGGTCGTGACCGCCGTCACGGCAAGCGGATCGCTGCTCAGCCACGCCCGCGCATATGAAAGGCGTTCATGGTCTTCCAGACCCCCATGCTGCAGCAGCCGGTCCAGAATGCGGTGCCACAGCGCTGTCGCCTCGTCCCGCGTTGCAATCAGCCATGATTGGAACCCTTCGGATTGCGGCAGGTCCAGCCCGTCGAGCAAGGGGTGCGACAGGCGCTGCGCCATATCCCTGAGGTCGCCCAAGGGTATCAGCGCAGGGTCATCCGCCATTTTCTGCTGGCAGGACACCAGATCAATCGACACCCCTTCCAGTTGCAGCGAAACTCTCTCTCGGTTGGCAAGAACGCGTTCGCCCCCCACCACGCCCCGCAGTTTGGAAAGTGACCAGCGCAACGCACCCCTCGGGTCATCCGGCACGTCCCAGAAAATCTCGCACAGGCGTTCGCGACGATGCGGACGGGCGGTCAGGGCAAGATACGCCAGCAGCGCGCGCGTCTTGCGCGACGGCGGCAAAA
>JANMDH010000224.1:0-1621 GCA_031376195.1 Gemmobacter sp.
CTCGCCGGTGATCGCATCAATGACGGACAGGTCGATCAGATCGCTGCCACGCTTGAAATCTGCGATGCGGTCTTCGTGGCCCACGCGGCTGTCGATGACAGCGGCAAACATGAAATGGTCCGCATCCGCCCCGCCGGACAGGACATCCCTTCCCGCGCCGGCAACAAGCCAGTCCTGGCCCTTGCCGCCGCGCAAATTGTCGCGCCCGCCGCCGCCCATAAGCATATCGTTGTCATCACCACCGAACAGCGTGTCGCGGCCAGCAGCACCCTGCAAGGTGTCAGCGCCCGATTTGCCGTAAACGGTGTTGTCCGCCTTGTTGCCCAGCACCTGATCGTCAGCGGTTCCTGCAACGACCCGTTCGATCACGGTGTTGCGTTCGATCATCAGATTTTCGCGCGACCCATAGATGTTGGATGCACTTCCCGGGGTCAGGTTGATCGCCATATCGTCGACGGCGGTGCGAAAGTTCAGCGTATCGATCCCCGAACGGTCAATGATCGTGAAAGCAATGTCCCGCCCAATGGTGCCGGTTTCCAGATATTTGCCGATCAGTTTGTGCGTCGGCCCAGCGTTCGAGCCGATGCCGTAGATGGTGTTCCCGGCACCGACGGTTTTCACGACCCCGTAAAGATCCTGGATCGCCTGTATATCGGCCAGCATCGGGGTAATGGCAAAAGCCCATGATGCGTCTGAGTTGGGGTTGGAAGTTTGCGGATAATAGGACATGACGCTGGACTGCCAGCTGTCTTGCGCAAGTTCGGTGTCAGTCGAGTAATCATGATAAGGGGCATAGTCGCCAGCGTGCGCAAGTCCAAGAACATGACCGATTTCATGCAGATAGGTCTGCAGCGAATAGGAATCGATGCCGTTTGATTCCGTAGAAATCCACTCGACAGATACGTTTACCTGTGCATTCTCGATTTTGGACCCGCCGCCGACTGAGTACTGTGCGAAAGCACCGCCTCTGTCGTCGTCAAAGTCGATGTGAAGTTTTGCTTTCTTGTCGGGGTTCGTGTCGAATTTCAGTCCGGTTGCGAGCGTCCACATGTCCATGGCGCGAATCGCATGAGCCTTGCCCACATCGGTCAGCTTGCTGATGTCGACATTGATGGTGCCGCCCGTTCCCACATCGAGCTTGAACGCTCTGGTCTTGTCGCCGGTGGATCGATAGTCGGTCCGCAACTGTTCGG
Organism: Gemmobacter sp.; assembly: GCA_031376195.1. Classification (GTDB taxonomy): domain Bacteria; phylum Pseudomonadota; class Alphaproteobacteria; order Rhodobacterales; family Rhodobacteraceae; genus JANPIX01. The sequence goes on from JANMDH010000224.1 coordinate 1,194, forward strand.
CTATTTCCATCACGTCGGCCGTCGTCGGCCCGGCGGGAAAAAGGTTTATGCTGGGGGCTGCAAGAGCCGCATGAAGCGTGGTTTGGGCGGATTGGCTAAGCGGCTGAGACTGATTTTGGCAGACAATGCACACAGTTGATATTCCCCGAAGTTGTGCCGCTTGGGCAGCTATGTTCACGTGTTTGTGAACGGGATGTTTTGCCAACGCAATGAAATTGTTCAAAATCAACGCAAGTGCGTCAGTCGGCCACAGGTTGAACAGGCCCCCTTTTCTACGCCACCTGCCCCGCTGCCCAGCCGGATGACCACGCCCATTGAAAGTTGTATCCGCCCAGCCATCCGGTCACGTCGACAACTTCACCTATGAAATACAGGCCCGGAATTTTTCGGGATTGCAGGGTCCTTGCGTCCAGATCATCGGTGTTGAC
>JANMDH010000257.1:0-2068 GCA_031376195.1 Gemmobacter sp.
AGTTGATGCGTCTGCCCCCCCCGCACATACTCCACCCCCACCGCCCGACCGCCCTCGATCAGCACCCGCGTCACCATCGCTTGCGTCAGAACCCGCAAATTCGCCCGCCCCATCGCTGGCCGCAAAAACGCCCGCGCCGCCGAATTCCGCCGCGCCCCTTTGATCGTCATCTGATAGGGGCCAGCCCCTTCCTGTTCCGCCCCGTTGAAATCCGCGTTGAACCCCAGCCCCGCCTGCCCGCAGGCCGCCACATAGCTGTCCACCAACGGATGCAGCCCGCTCCGGTTCGCCGAGATATGCAGCGGCCCCCCGGTCCCCCGCCACGCATCCCCCCCCGCCTCGTTATCCTCCATCGCCCGGAACGCGGGCAGCACGTCCGACCAGCCCCACCCCGGCACAATCGCCCCCCAGTCGTCATAATCGCTCGCATGCCCCCGGATCCACACCATCGCATTGATGCTGGACGACCCCCCCAGCAGCTTTCCCCGCGGCCAATGATCCCGCTGCCCGTTCAATCCCGGGTCCGGTTCCGTCCGGTACAGCCAGTTCACCGCCGGGTCATAGAACAGCTTGCCATACCCCAGCGGCATCGCCACGAAAAACCGCCGGTCCGTCCCCCCTGCCTCGATCAAGGTGACCTTAAGCCTGCCGCTCGCCGTCAACCGGTTGGCCAGAACACACCCCGCCGACCCCGCGCCGATAATGATGATATCGCTATCGTCCACACTCTGCCCCCGTTTCGGGGCACGTTAGCCGGGATGGGCGGCGCGTGTGTAAGGATTTTGCGACAAGGGAAGGTCGGATTTGGGGGGACAGTTGCCCTATCGAACGCGCCCGAACTGCGCTTCTACGGCCAGCAAGCGTTCGTCGATCTCAGGCCGCTCCACCAGCGACGCCTTTAAAAGCCTACGCCACTTTGCGCCCCGCGTCCAAAGGTCGTCAAAAGCCTCCCAAAGCTCATAAGGTCTTGTTTCCGCAAGTATCAAGATCAACCATTCCGCCTGGTTCAGATCCTTCTGCTTCTTCAGAAGAAATTCTCCCTTTCTCAACTGCGCAATCAGCAGCTTGTGCAGCGCATAACGTTGCGGTGCCGGAATGGTCACGCTGATCCCGCTGCGATACAGCGACACTGCCCGGATCGGGTCTTTGAACGCATGTTCCAGATAGCGCAGTGCCTGCACCCGCTCGCCCACGCCTGCATGACGATGCGTGGCCTCACCGCCACGACGGACAGGGCTTGAAATTTCCAGTTCGATGGAACGATCAATTACCCATTTCTGCGGGTCATCGCCCGTCAGTCCGAACACGGTCCGAAGGTCACGTCCCAACTTTGAAAGGCGTGCCGTCGGACTGCCGTCATCACCTGCCAGAATAATATGGGAAGGGGCAATTATAGCCACACCGCCCGTCATCGAATACAACGATGACGGTACAACTGCGCCAAGTTCGAGCGGATAGTGCCGAAAGGCATGGGTGCCCCCAAGAATGCCGCCCGACTGGAAAAACCCGATCCGGTCAAGGGCCGACAGCAGTTTTCCGGTAAGCTGATCCGGCGCGAGGCAACCAGCAGATCGCAGCATTGCGATCAGTCTCGCATTTTCCCGGTCCCATTCGGTGTGAATCGTTTGTTCCCGAATCGCGGCTTCAACCTTTTTCCGCGTCTCCGCGCTATCAGGGCCGATAGACTTTTCATGAACCTTGTCCCCAATTCTGATACGCGCGATCCAATACCCACGACCGCCCTTTTCGATCTTGAGGGTTGATCCTTTTATTGACACGCCCGGCGCAGACCGAACCCGCTGCAATAAGTCTTGATAGACAGTCTGAACCTGCAGGGGCAGCATTCACAATTCCTACACAAAGAAATATTTTGTGTGGGAATTGGCGCTGATCCCGCCACCCTCTCAACGTCGATTTCAACGCCCTACCTGCTGTGAAACAAGCCTAACCGCGTCAATTTACCCTTGCCTGACGTCACCCCTCCCCCACCCCCCCCCCCCACAGCCCCGCGTATTCACCCAGCCGCGGGTCCGCCGTCACAGGCGGCGCAGCCGGAACCCTCCGCACC
>JANMDH010000259.1:0-1774 GCA_031376195.1 Gemmobacter sp.
TGCAACTTGCTATCAATCGCCATGTTGAACAGTGCGAGGTCGCGCGTGTTATCGGCGATCTCTAGCCGGACGCGGATGGACCAGACATGTTTCGGAAGCAGCGCGCGTTTCTGGCCGATGATACGGCCTTTGTTCCCGGCCGGACGTTGGGGCCGAACTGCGGGGGGAAGTTCGATGGACATGGCTTTTCCTCCTGTCCACCCATCCCACCCAATCTTCGGTTATCCGATTGTATGATGGTAGCACATCTATCGTAGTTGCGATCAAACGAACGGTGCCTAGCGGTCAGCGGACGCTCGAACTGAAGGCGCAACATCCCGCTTCGCTCGTGAAGCCGTCCAAGGGTTTGGGACACAAGGCTGCCATGCAAATTTTTCTGGGTCACGTCATTGAATTCATGTCCTTTCAGACTGACGCTCTGTCTCGCGTGACCTCTTCGCTGCACCGCGATGCGGGCTTGCATTGCACATCCGCCAAAAACATGTATCTCATATGTTATATTATAACATTACGGAGATTCGCATGACCGACAACCGCCTTCCTGTGACCGTGTTGTCCGGCTTTCTGGGCGCGGGCAAGACCACCCTTCTTAATCACGTCCTGAACAACCGCGAAGGCCGGCGGGTGGCGGTGATCGTCAATGACATGTCGGAGGTCAACATCGACGCCGACCTGATCCGAGAGGGGGCGGAACTGTCGCGGTCCGAGGAAAAGCTGGTCGAGATGACTAACGGCTGCATCTGCTGCACCTTGCGCGGCGATCTTTTGGACCAAGTACGCAAGCTGTCGGACGAAGGGCGCTTTGACTATCTGCTGATCGAATCCACCGGGATCGCCGAGCCGCTGCCTGTGGCGGCCACCTTCGATTTCCGGGATGAGGACGGCAATAGCCTGTCGGACGTGGCGCGGCTGGATACAATGGTGACGGTGGTCGATGCAATCAACTTGCTGCGCGATTTCGCCAGCCATGACTTCCTGACCGACCGGGGCGAAAGCCTGGGCGAAGGCGATACCCGCACGCTGGTCAACCTTTTGACCGAACAGGTCGAGTTTGCCGATGTCGTGGTGTTGAACAAGACCACCGACGCAGGTCCGGACCGCACCGACGCCGCCCGCAAGATCATCAAGGCGCTGAACCCGGATGCGCGTCTGATCGAGACCGACCGTTCTCGCGTGGCAGGCAATGCGATTTTCGACACCGGACTGTTCGATTTCGACCGCGCGCACGAGCACCCGCTCTGGGCCAAGGAGCTGTACGGTTTCGCACATCACACGCCCGAGACCGAGGAATACGGGATCAGCAGTTTCGTCTACCGCGCCCGCGAGCCGTTTCACCCTGCGAAGATTCATGCCGTTCTGAACGGCAATTTGCCCGGCGTAATCCGTGCCAAGGGACATTTCTGGCTCGCCTCGCGCCCCAACTGGGTGGCGGAGTTTTCATTGGCGGGGGCAGTGTCTTCGGTCACACCGCTGGGCGGCTGGTGGGCAAGTGTCCCCAAGGAGCGCTGGCCGACGCATCCCGATGCGCTGGCAGAAGTGGCGGGCAAGTGGGCCGAGCCTTGGGGCGACCGGCGGCAGGAACTGGTATTCATCGGGGCTGGGATGGACGAGGCGCATATCCGCAGCCTGCTGGATGCAGCACTTGTCTACGCGCGCAATTTCACGCCGAACGACTGGTCCGACCTGCCTGACCCGTTCCCTGCATGGCGAAAGCAGGCGGCATGAGCGCGGGGGGCCGGATGACCTTGCGCAATTGCGCCACCACGCTAAAACG
>JANMDH010000290.1:0-1593 GCA_031376195.1 Gemmobacter sp.
GGCAGGCAGGATCGCCGCGTGGGGCAACGCCAGTTTGTCAATAAATTCCGCATCCGGGCGGGTCAGGTTGATCGTCACGGTTCCTGCCGCCTCATCCCCGACGACGCCCCCTTCCAGCGTGCAGGTCGGAGGCTCCGCAAGGCACGTATCCGCCCCGACAATCACCGAATAAAAGCCGCCCGCCGTCGGGCTGGACACTTTGAAGATGCGCTGCAAGGACGCCACCACGTCTTTCACGCCCATCTCCTGCCCGTTGGAAAACATCACGCCCTTGCGGATCTTGAAGGTGTAGGTCTTGCCGTCATTGGACACTTCGGGCATCGCTTCGGCCAGATCGGGCACTTTTTCAAAGCCTTCTTCCCCGGCGGCCTTTTTGAAGGCCAGCAACCCGTCATACATGCCCTGATAAATCTGCCAGTATTGCAGCGTGTAGTTGATATGCGGGTCCACCGTCCCCGCCGCAGAACGGGCCACAAGGCGCATCGTGCCGCCCCGATGTTCCGTCAGGTATTCGGCATGGGCGGGGGCACTGACCGCCCCGAACATCCCCGCAGCAACAGAGGCCAACAGCAGCTTTTTCATTTCAAACTCCCCGTTCGGTTTCATTTTTTGATTGGTTCAGTCGTTCTGGTTCAGAAAGGCACCTACGGTTTCCATGCAAAGGTCTTTTTCTTCGACATGCGGCATGTGGCTGCTGTTTTCAAAAATCACCCACTGTGCGCCTTTGATGTGATCTTTGTAGGGCTGCACGCAGGCCGGCGTCGCCTCGTCATAGCGGCCCGAGATGACCAGCGTCGGCACATTGATCTTGGGCAGTTCCGGGATGATGTCCCAGTTTTTCAGCGTGCCGATCACGAAAAATTCGTTCGGGCCGTTCATCACATTATAAACGGTCGGGTTACGCGTCACCTGATCAAAGGTTGCTGTCACCTCGGGGGGGAATGGCACCACGCGGCAGACGTGGCGTTCGTACACCCACATCGTCGCCTTCTGATATTCGGGGTCGTTGTAGGTGCCCGCTGCCTCATGTCGGTTCAGGGCATCCTGAATATCCTGCGGCATTTCCGAACGCTGGCGCATCGCCTCGGCCGTCCAGAGCGCCATCGACGCGGGTGAATTGGCGATGGTCAGCGATTTCAGGCCCTTTGGCCGCCGTGCGCCGTATTCCGCGCCCAGCATCCCGCCCCAGGATTGACCGAGCACGTGGAAACCCGCGCGCTGCCCCAGGTGGTCCACCAGATTTTCCAGCTCGTCCACGAACAGTTGTGGGGTCCAGAAATCACCGCCCTTGTGCGGCAGCAGGGTGGAATTGCCGCAACCCAGCTGGTCGTAATGCACAACGGCCCGCCCATCGTTGGCGAGCAGCTTGTAGGCATCGACATAGTTATGTGCGGCCCCGGGTCCGCCATGCAGGATGAAGATCGGTGGCTTGCCGGGGGTAAGATCGCCGGTCACCCGGTACCAGGTTTCATACTCACCGAACCGCGCACGTCCTTCCACCGACTTCACGACAGACTTCCCCCTTGCGATATCCGTCCCTGACGGCCAGTTAGCCCCAGCTGCTGTCCCGTCAACAAGCATCTATTCAGGATG
>JANMDH010000299.1:0-8718 GCA_031376195.1 Gemmobacter sp.
GGTCAGCACATCGAACTTGGCATCGCGGAATCCAACCTGTTCCTCACCCTGTCCGCCCTCGGCCTGTCACACAGCCTCAACGGCGAACGGCTTTTGCCCATCGGCACCGTCTACGACCCCTTCATCTATCGCGGCGCGGATCAGTTGAATTATGCCTGCTATCAGGACGCCCGGTTCCTGCTGGTCGCCACCCCGTCCGGTGTAACCCTTGCCCCCGAAGGTGGCGCGCATCAGTCCATCGGCACCCCCCTGATCGGCATCGCCCAAGACGGCCTCGCCGCGTTCGAGCCTGCCTTCATTGACGAGTTGTCGGTCATCCTGCGCTTTGCCTTTGAATACATGCAGCGCGATGGCGATGCCCCTGCCGATCCCCGCACCTGGCTGCGCGATGCAACGGGCGGGTCCGTTTACCTGCGTCTTTCCACCCGCCCCATCGACCAGCCCCACCGCGATATGACCGATTCCTTGGCGCAAGACATCATCAACGGCGGCTATTGGCTGCGCACACCCGGGCCCGCCTGCGATCTGGTCATCGCCTATCAGGGCACTGTCGCCCCTGAGGCAGTTCGCGCCACAGCACTTCTGGCCGAACGCCACCGCGATCTGGGCCTGCTCGCCATCACTTCGGCAGATCGGCTGAACGCGGGCTGGACCGCCGCGCAATCCGCGCGCGACCATGGAACCCGAACGGCGCAAAGCCATGCTGAACGCCTGCTGGGCGCAGTCCCGCAGGATGCCGCCCTGATCACGCTGATCGATGCGCATCCTGCAACCTTGGCCTGGCTCGGCTCTGTCCACGGCCACCGCTGCCGCGCCCTCGGTGTCGAACATTTCGGCCAGACCGGCAGCATCCCCGAACTCTACCGCCATTTCGGCATTGATGCCGACGCGATCCTTCGCGCGGCCGATGGTCTGCGGCGGGGTCGGTCGACCGAAATTCACTGAACGCCCCTGCCCCTTGCTGCCCCATGCGTCTTGAAATCAACCGATCAACCCGCCAGTCTGCACATCACAGGGAAGGTCCGGGTTAACACCACCCCGCCACCGCATGCCCATGATGAACTTGGACCCGCCGGGATCGCACATAAAAAGGAAATGCCATGGAATATCGGACGCTGGGGCGATCAGGCCTGAAGGTTTCCGTCCTCACGATGGGCACCTTCACCTTCGGCGGGGCCGGCCCTTTCGGCATGGTCGGCACCCAAGGCGTCCCCGAGGCGCGCCGTCTGGTTGATCTGTGCATTGACGCGGGCGTCAACCTCTTTGACACCGCGAACATGTATTCGAGCGGCCTGTCCGAAGAAATTCTGGGCGAAGTGCTGGCCGGCCGCCGCGATCAGGTTCTCGTCACCTCCAAGGCGCGGATGCCCACCGGTGCAGGGCCGAATGACGAAGGTGTCTCGCGCTTTCATCTCATCCGGGAATGCGAACGCAGCCTCAAACGCCTGCGCACCGATCATATCGACATCTACTACATGCACGAATGGGACGGCACGACCCCGGTCGAGGAAAAGCTGGCCGCGCTCGACACGCTCGTGACCCAAGGCAAGGTGCGCTACATCGGCTGTTCCAACTATTCCGGCTGGCAGGTCATGAAATCCCTCGCCATCAGTGACCGCGACCGCCGCCCCCGCTTTGTCACCCAGCAGATTCACTACACGCTTGAGGCGCGCGAAGCCGAATATGAACTACTGCCGATTTCGGTTGATCAAGGTCTTGGCGTTCTGGTCTGGAGCCCGCTTGCCGCTGGCCTTCTGACCGGCAAGCATCGCCGGGGTCAGCCCACACCCGAAGGATCACGCCAATTCGCAGGCTGGACAGAACCCCCGATCCGTGACCCGGAAAAACTGTGGGATATCGTCGAGGTGCTGGTAGATATCGGGGCCGCGCGCGGCGTCTCGGCGGCTCAGATCGCCCTCGCCTGGCTGCTTGGCCGCCCCAGCGTTGCCTCCCTCGTGATCGGCGGGCGGACCGAGGCGCAGTTTCGCGACAATTTCGGTGCCGTCGGCCTGACGCTGACCCCTGACGAGCTGGCCCGCCTGAATGCCGTCAGCCGCGCGCCGCTGATCTATCCCTATTGGCACCAGCACAACTTTGCCACCGCCCGGTTTTCCGATGCCGACTGGGCCCTGCACCGCGACTATCAGGCCGACTGATCCGCGCTTTCATCGGGCCGAAAAGACCTGCCTCGGGTGAACTGGCCAATGACAGAAAAGGGGCACGGACAGCCCCCTTTTTTGCACCGCCTGCAATCACCCGCTCCTCACGCGCGGGCGCCGCAACGGACTTGCGCAGACAAGCGCCGCAAATTACCAAATTCTGAAAAGAACTTAATTTCAACATATTAGATAACCTTCCAGGCGTACAGGGCCTGTGTCAGCAGACCATTAGAATCGTATTGGGTGGTGCTGAAGGCCCGATAAGGTGGACATGAAATGACGCGTATCCGCCATTGTGACCGCCGTTTTCCTGCTAGGATTCCGCCGCCAGCGCCTCGATGATCCGCGTCATCGCCAGCATCCCCGGATCATCCATTCCCTTGCTTTTCTCCGCGAATATCCGCGCCCGCCCGATTGTCGCGGGTTTGTCCCGGAACGCCTCCATCGCGTGCCGTGCCCCCGCCACCGCTGCGCGCCGCACCTCTGCCGGGGCCGTCAGTCCCGCCGTCGCCCATGCCACCGCATCCAGACTGTCCAGCACCGTCTTGCCCCCCAGATCAGCCTTGCCCCGCGCTTGCATCGCATCCCGCGCAATCGCAATCAGTCCCGAAACCTCCGCTGCCTCCACCACGCGCCGCCCCTTCACCGCCTTTGCCATCGCCATCAGCCCCGTCGCCATCAGCGTGCCATATGACGATCCCGACGATTTCGTGAAACTCTGCGCACAAGACAGCAGCGCCTGCCCCAGATCCTCCGGCAGTGCCTCCGCCGTGTCCAGCACCAGCCGCATCCCCCGCGTCATCGTCACCCCCAGATCGCCGTCCCCCAGCGCCCCGTCCGCCGCATTCAGTGCCTCGAACGCCTGCTCCATCGCGGGTGCCAGACGGGTTATCCCATCGATCAACGCCCTGCGGTCGATACTCATCCCACCCTCCAGAACGCGCAATCGCACGGCGCCGTCAGCAATCCCTCCAACTCGGCGTCCAGCTTGATCAGGCTGAACGACACACCCGCCATTTCCATCGATGTCGCATAGCGCCCCACCAAGGGCATCACGATCACTGCCCCCGCCGCATCCAGCCGCGCCTTCACGATCCGGTACAGGATGTACAATTCCTCAGGCGGCGTCGCCCCCAGACTGTTGACCATGATCGACACCCGATCCCCCGCCCTGATCCGTTGATCCGCGAACAGGCGGTCCATCATTTCTTCAGCAATCGCATCCGCCGGGCGCAGCTTGTCGCGCCAGACCCCCGGCTCGCCATGGATGCCCATGCCCATTTCCATCTCGTCTTCCGCAATGTCGAAGGTCGGCCTGCCCGCCTGCGGCACCGTGCACGAACTCAGCGCCGCCCCCACCGACCGGCACGCATCCGCCGCCTTTTGCGCCACCGCCGTCACCGTTGCCAGATCATGCCCCGCCTCAGCCGCCGCTCCCGCGATCTTGAAGGCATAGACCATCCCTGCCACCCCCCGCCGCTTTTCTCGCGCCGCCCAAGGGGCGGACGCGATGTCATCGGCCAGCCCCACCGTGCTGCCGGTGATGTGGTCGAATTCCACCAGATCGCCCGCCATGTCGAAGTTCATGATGTCGCCGCCATAATTCCCGTACAGCCGCAGAACCCCCGCCCCCTGATCCGCCGCCCGGATCGCATCCGCCATCTGTTCGGCGGACGGCGACGCGAACACATCCCCGATCGCACAGGCATCCAGCAGCCCCGTCCCGACATAGCCCGTAAACACCGGCAGATGCCCCGATCCCCCGCCCGTCACGATCCCCACCTTGCCCGCGCGGCCCATCACCGCCCGCGTCACCACACGCCCGCTTTCCCCCTGCAGGCGGTAGTATTCGGGATGTGCTGCCACCAGCCCCGCCAGCATTTCATCGACATAATCGACCGGGTTGTTCAGGATCTTCTTCATGGCATGCTCCGGTTATAAAGATGAAGGTTTGGGGCTCGGCGCCTTGCGCGCCCGCAGGCGGAAACTGCCCCGCGTGTTCACGATCATCACCAGGATCAGCAACACCCCCCAGATCAGTTCGCGCGAAAAGTTCGATACCTGCAGCATGTTCAACCCGCTCGACAGGAATTGCATCGACAAGACGGCCAGCACCACCCCGATCACCCGGCCATAGCCACCATAGGGGTTCACGCCGCCCAGTACCGCGATCAGCACCGCCAACAGCAGATAACTTGATCCGTAATCCGCTTTGGCCGAATTGGCCCGGCTCATCACCACCATCCCGGCGATGGCGGCCAGCACGCCCGACACAACATAGACCCGGATCAGCAGCGACGTCACATTCATCGCGGCAAAGCGCGCGGCCAAAGGATTGGCCCCAAACATCTGCACCTTCAGCCCGAACCCCGTCCGGGTCAGCACATAGGATAACCCCGCCGCCAGAAGGGCAAACAGGATCAAAGGCACCGGAACGCCAAAGACCAACCCATTGCCCAGCCACGCAACAGCGGCCGGAAAGCCCATCACCGCACTTCCCCCCGTCAGGGCAACCGCAAAGCCTGTAAAGATCAGTCCTGACCCGAGCGTGGCCAGAATGGCGGGCAGGCCCAGAACCGCAATCAGGATGCCGTTGCACAGGCCCGCCACAACCCCCACCGCCAATGCCGCCGCCATCGACACGGCAAGCCACGACAGGGCGTCAGCCCCTTCCGCGCCCGACCCTGCGAACCGCGTCAGAATGCTTGCCGCGATGATTGCAGACAGGTTGGCGATCCCCACGACCGACAGATCAATTCCCCCGGTCAGCATCGTCAGCGTCATCGCCAAAGCCAGAATGGCGAATTCGGGAAACTGAAAGGCCATCGACGTCATGTTCTGCATCGACAGGAACCGGTCCGGCGACAAAATCGCCATCCCGCAGAATACCACGATGGCAATCACCGCAAGGCGCGCCTCAGGGGCCGCCAACAGGGTGGTCACACGCGATTGAGCCATAGCCGTTTTCCCACCCCCCCGTTCAACCCGCCCGCGCCGCCGCACGCTTTGCCTGCCACGCAGGCAGTCCCGTCCCGATCAGGATCAGCACACCGATGGCCACCGATTGCCAGGTGTTCGGAATGCCCAAGACCACCAGACTGTTGCGCACCAGAACGATCAGCGCCACCCCCAGCAAGGCCCCGGTCAGGCTGCCATAGCCCCCCGCCAGCCGCGCCCCGCCCAACACCACCGCCGCAATCACCGACAACTCCAGCCCCACCAGATCGAACGGGTTCGCCACACGCGCCATTGATGCGTGGATGATGCCCGCCAGTCCCGCCAAAGCCCCCACATACACGTAAACGACGAATTGCACCGCCGGCACGTTCACCCCGATGCGGCGCGCGCTCTCCTCGGACCCGCCGATGGCAAAGATCGCCCGCCCCAGCATCGTGCGATGCAGGATCGCCCAGGTGATCACCACGACCATCACCGTGATCGCAAAGGCGAAAGGCAGCGAATAGAATGATCCGTCCGGGTTTGTCCCCCGGATCATCATCATCCGCCCGAACTCACGCATCCCCTCCGGCAAAGTCGTGATCTGCTTGCTGCCGATGAAGGTCAGCATGAAACCCCGAAAGATCGAAAGGGTCCCCAACGTCACGATCAGCGTCGGCAGACCGAAACCCGCAATCAGAATCCCGTTGATCGCCCCAAGCGACGCCCCCACCGCCATCGCGATGCCAAACGCCGCCCCCCACGGCAGTCCCGGCGCCCACGTGTTCAGCATCATCGCCGTTGTGTACATCGTGAACGCGGCCACGGCGGTGAAACTGACGTCGATCCCCCCCGAAATCAGCACCAGCAGGGCACCCACCGCGAATATCCCCAGCACGATCCCCCCGCGCAGCAGATCGGTCAGGGTCGGCATCGACAAAAAGCCAGGGTCGCTGATCGCCGCCAGCCCGCAAAACGCCAGAATGATCAGCGCAACCAGCGTCTCGTTCCGGGTGAAATCCAGCTTTCCCATCAGGATGCCAGCCTGTGGGCAAGATCAGCCTCGGTTGTCTGGCCCCCGGCAATATCGTCCGCGATCCGCCCCGCCTTCATCACCAGAATCCGGTGGCACGTGGCCAGCAACTCGGGCAGGTCATCCGAAATCACGATCACCCCAAGCCTCTGCCCCGACAGATCGCGGATCAGCCCGTGGATATCCGCCTTTGACCCCACATCCACACCCACACTCGGCCCGTTCAGGATCAGAACCTGCGGGCTCCGCGCCAGCCAGCGGGCCAGCACCACCCGTTGCTGATTGCCCCCCGACAGGGATCGAACCGGTGCCTCGATCTGCCCCGCCCTGACATTCAGACGCCGCAGCCAATCGGCGGCCTCGCCCCAAAGTGCCGCGATGTTCAGGATGCCGCCCCGGCTGTGCGCCTCCAGCCGCCCGATTGCCACGTTGCGCACGATCGACTGCATCAGGAAAAGACCTTCCGTCAGGCGGTCTTCCGGAACATATCCGATCCCCGCCCGCGCTGCCGCCAACGGATCCCCCAGCGGAACCTGCCTCCCCGACACCCGCACCGTGCCCGTTTCCGGCGCAACAAGACCGAACAGCGCCTTTGCCAGCGATGTCCGCCCGCTTCCCAACAACCCCGAAATCCCCAGCACTTCGCCCGCATGCAGATCAAAACTGATATCCGCGAACGATCCCGCCTTACCCAAGTGCTGCACCTGCATCAGCAGCGCCGCCTGTTCCGGCAGCGGGTCGGGCGGCGTTTCCGCCACGTCGCGCCCTGTCATGTGGCGGGTCAGCAGCGCCGCGTCAAATTCGGTCGCCGGTCCTTCCGCCACTTTGCGCCCGTTGCGCAGCACCACCACCTTTTCGCAAACCTCCAGCACCTCGGCCAGCTTGTGACTGACAAACAGCACCGCCACCCCGTCCGCCTTCAGCCGCCGGATGATCGTCAGCAGGGATTGCACCTCACGCGCCGTCAGCGCCGTCGTCGGTTCGTCCATGATGATCAGCCGCGCCTCGGTCGCCAGCGCCCGGCAGATCGCCACCAGTTGCTTGTGCGCCACCGACAGGGTTTCCACCCGCGCATCCGGATCGATCGTCACCCCCACCCGGGCCAGCGCAGCCGTCGCCGTCTTGTACCCACGCGCCCTGTTGTACAGCCGCCGCCCCGCCCCCAGTTCCGCACTGAACGCAATATTTTCCGCCACCGTCAGATTGGGAAACAACGAAAAATCCTGAAAAATTACCTTGACTCCCGCCGCGGCCGAAATGCGCGGCGACAGGCTGCCTTGCACCTGCCCGCCAAACGCGATCTCGCCCGCATCGGGTTGTTCCACCCCCGCCAGAATCTTGATCAATGTGGATTTGCCGCTGCCATTTTCGCCCGCAAGGCAAACCGCCTCGCCCGCCCCGATGTCAAAGCCGACATCCGCCAAGGCGGTGATGCCCGAATAGGATTTCGTCACACCCCGCAGGGCGATCAGCGGCGAAAGGCTTGCAGGCATGATCATCTTTCAGAACGGACAAAAGGTCAGGGGGCGATCCGCAAACCGCCCCCCTGCATCCTGTTTCGTTCAGAACGGATAATCGGCCATGTTCGCCTTGTTAACGTTCACCCATGCCTGACCGTAGATCACCTTGCCGTCCAGTTTGACCGCCTCGTATCCCGTCAGACCCAGATCCATCCCGTCCGTCACAGTCTCGCCGTTCATCACCATCACGGCCAGCTTGTTCATCGCATAGCCCGCCACCGACGGATCCCAGAACCCGATGCCATCGACGGCCCCGGTTTCCAGATACTGCCCGGCAATCGACGGCAGTGAGGTGCCGAACACGCAGGTCGCATCGCCGGTGCCGCGTTCCTTGATGGCCAGGCCGATCCCCGCCACGTCGGTTGACGCCGACCCCTGCAGGCCCTTCACGTTCGGGAAGGCGCGCAGCACCTCTTGTGCCTTTTCATAGGCCTTCTGCTGGTCATCGAAGGTCTCGTTCTTGTCGCCGACCAGCACCATGTCGGGATACTTTTCCTTCTGATAGGCAATGGCCCCGTCGACCCACTGGTTGTGGGTCTGGCTGGTCAGCGAGCCGACGAACACCGCGTATTCGCCCTTGCCGCCCATGCAGGTGGCCATCTGTTCCATCAGGTTGGCACCGAAATCCTCATTCTTGAAGGCTTCGAGGTCATAGGTCGTGTTCTGTTGGCTGGCGGCCTCGTGCGTGATGACGGTGATCCCCGCGTCCATCGCGCGCTTCAGCACCGGTTCCAGCGCTTCGGGCGACATCGGCACCACGGCGAGGGCGTTTACCCCTTGCGCGATCATGTCCTCGATCAGCGCCGCCTGCTGCTGCGGGTCGGCTTGCGCCGGGCCCACCTGGAAGGCGTCGTTCTTGGTGTCGGCGGCGTACTGCTTGACGCCTTCCTCCATCCGGTTGAACCACTGGATGCCCGCGATCTTGACGACCGTTGCCATCTTCTTGCCTTCCGCCGCCGCCGGTCCTGCCAGCGTCAGCGCCGTGCCTGCCAACAGGGCCGCGATCATTGTGGTTTTCATCATTCTGGCGTTCCTCCCGAGTTTGCCATTGGGTCTGCAAAGTCTTCCC
>JANMDH010000338.1:0-3902 GCA_031376195.1 Gemmobacter sp.
CGACTACACGCGCGCCTCGACGCGGATTACCGCCAAGCTGGCATCGCCGTTGCTTGCGCTGAGCTTGCAAGTACCGGCCGGGTCACCGGTTTTGCGGTCGGTCGCGATCAATGTCGATGCCGAAGGGCGGCCAGTCGAATATGGCACGACCTGGTTTGCGGGCGACCGTGTGACGATCACCGTGGCCCCAGACTAGCCGTTGTACTTTTCCAGGAATGCTTCGGCTTGCAACTTTCGAAAGTCATCCAGTGCCCCGCGCAGTCGGTCATGGCTCCAGTTCCACCACGCCAGCGTCAGCAGCCGATCAGCAATGTCGGGGGCAAAGCGGGGTCGCAAGACGCTCGCGGGCAGTCCCGCCACGATTATGTAGGGCGGAACGTCCTTGGTCACGACAGCGCCAGAGGCGACGACAGCCCCTGCCCCGATGGTTACCTCGGGCTTGATGATCGCGCCATGGCCGATCCAGGTGTCGGGACCGATGACTGTGCGCCGCGCCTGCCTTGCGGTGAAATAGGCGGGATCATCCTCTGCATCATCCCAGTAATAGCTGGACCGATAGAGGAAATGGTGCAGCGAGGCATGCGCCATCGGATGATCAGTCGGCCCGATCCGCGTCATTGCCGCGATGTTGGCGAACCTGCCCACCGTCGTGTTGGCAATGTCCGAGAGCCGGTCGCAATAGGCATAGTCTTGGAACGTCGAATTGAGGATGCGGCTGCCTTGGCCCACTTCGCAAAAGGCACCGAAGGTCGCCTCCATGATCAGGCAATCGGGATGGATCAAAGGTTTTTCCGCCGACAGTCTGGGCATCGGTCAGCCCTTGATCAGACGGCGTCGCAGCCATCCGGAGAAGGTGTCCATCAGCATGACCATCAGCACGATCAGGGTCATGTAATAAGCGACCTCTTCCCAATCCTTCTGGGTCTGGATCGCCTGCGTCAGCAAAAGGCCGATGCCGCCACCCACGATGGCACCGATCACGGTGGCGCTGCGGGTATTGGATTCCAGATAGTAAAGCACCTGGCTTAGCAGAACAGGTGTCACCTGCGGGATAACCCCGAACCGCGCCCTTTGAAGCGCATTGGCCCCGGTGGACCGGATGCCTTCGACCTGTTTGTCATCAATGTTTTCCAAGGCTTCTGAGAACATCTTGCCAAAAGACCCCATGTCGGTGATGACGATGGCCAAGGCGCCCGTCATCGGGCCGGGACCGAAGGCACGCGCCAGGATGATGGTCCAGATCAGGCCATCAACGCCGCGCACGAAATCGAACACCCGGCGCATCGCAAAGCGGACAGCCCGCACCGGCATGAAATTCGACGCGGCGACGAAGCCCAGTGGAAAGGCGATCAGCGCCGCCCCGGCGGTGCCAAGAAACGCCATCAAAATCGTCTCGAAGATCGCCCACAGCACGTCGCCATGCCGCCACATCTTGTTGGTCCAGACTTCGGACACGATGTAGCCTGCGTTCGTGCGTGCGGGATCGACACGGTCACCCCAAAGTGCGATGCCCGCGAGTTCCAAGGGACCCATGCCGTAGAACGGACTGTCGAGGGTGAAGAAGAACAGCTCCCACCCCGGCTGGTACTTGAACGTGTCAACCTTGGACCGGGAATAGCTGAGCCGCCCAGCCTCGGTGGTGACCGTTACCTTGGTGTCAGAGGCACTGATCCAGCCGGGCAACGGCAGGGGGGCGGTCAACGCAACCTTGCCATCCTGGCCCCGGATGCCGATCGTGCCGTATCCCGGCACGACATAGGTCGCGCCCGCCGCAGTGTACGTAACGATGTGACCTTGCCCAAGATCGATGGTGGTCACCGGGCCGTCGATGCGGACCCAGTCGGGCAACATGCCTTTGGGGTAGGTTCCCTTGTTCTCGCCCTCGATCGCGACGGCGACATCACCCGAGCCGTTGTCGCGGCTGACATGCGTCTTATAGGACCAGAAGTCCGACATCAGGATCGCGGCATTGTCCATCCGGGCGCGCTGCGCCAGTCCGGGCAGATCGAAGGCAAAGAATGCATAGGTCAGGTACACAAGGATCACCGCAGGGATACCAAAGGCAACCAGTTTGCGGCGGGCAAAGGTGGCGGTCACCTGATCGGCAAGGGATGTTTCAGTCATTTTCGGAGCGGTCATTGCGGTCATGGCAAGACCCCCTTGACCAGACGATTGCGGTAGTGATCCGACACCCGGTCGATCAGAAAGATCGTCAGGAACAGCAGGATAAAGATCGCCACTACCTGGTCATAGCGCCCCTGCCCCCATTGCATCGCAATCTTGAGGTCATGGCCGATGCCGCCTTCGCCGACAAAACCAAGGATGGCACTGGCGCGGACGTTGATCTCGAACCGCAACAGGCCATAGCTCAACCAGTTGGGGGCAACCTGCGGGATCACGCCCAGCCACATCCGCTGACCCCAAGTCGCGCCAACCGAGGCCAGCCCTTCGACCGGTTTCAGGTCGGCGTTTTCGGCAACTTCGGAAAAGAGTTTGCCCAAGGCCCCGCCGGTATGAAGCGCGATGGCGATGACGGCGGGCACCGGACCGCCGCCCAGAATATATATCAGGACCAACGCGATAACGATTTCGGGGATGGCGCGAAGGATGTCCATCACGCGCCGGAACGGGCCGATCATTCGCGGCCAGCGGGCAAGGCCGCGGGTGGACAAAAGGGAAAGGATCATCGCCGCCAGCGCGCCCAGAAGCGTGGAAACGGCGGCGATGTTGATCGTTTCGATCAGCGACGGCAGGAATTCGAGGAATAGGCCAGGCAGGTTGGCGCGGTTGGTCCAGCCCTCGGACAGGACCTCGCCCGCGAAATCATCGATCTGCGGCAGGCCGTTCCAGAAACCCCCGGCATTGCGGTGGTCGGAAAGGATCCAGCCTGACGCAAAAAGGGCGATGAACAGCGCAAGCAGAATGCCGCCATACATCCGTTTTCGGCGCACCATTTCGAGATAAGCCGCCGACGGCGTCGATGTGTCGGACCGCCTGCCCGGCTCTGGCCCGAAGGCTATGTCGACCATTCCCTGTCCCTCAAAAACGAAATCGCCGGACCGCCACTGGGGCAGCCCGGCAAAAACTTGTTAAATCACATGCCTTCTTGCATTTTGCGGGCGTCGAGGATGCCCTGATATTCCTCGTGCTTGACCGGAACGAAATCCTTGGCGTCCCCAGCGGCAACATTGTAGGCGCATTCCTTGTCGGTTTCCCACATCGTATCCATTATCGCGTAGATCTTGTCCTTGACGTCCTGCGGCAGGGCCTTGCGCACAACCAGCGGACCCTCGGGGATCATCTTGGAGCGCCAGATTTCGACCAGATTGTTCATGTCGACCAAGCCCGCATCTGCCGCCTTGCGGAAAGCGCCCGAGGTATAGCCGTCTTCCCAGTTGCCCAAGCCGTCCGCCCATGAAACGCCAGCCGCGAAATCCCCGTTCGCCACGCCAATGATGGTCTGCTCGTGCCCACCCGACATCTTGACCTCGGAGAAATATCCTTGCAGCCCGCCGTATTTGGCCGACAGTTCAGCTGCTGGCACCAGATAGCCACTGGTCGAGTTCGGGTCGGCAAAGGCAAAGGATTTGCCCTTGGCGTCGTCAATGCTGGTGATGCCGCTGTCCTTGCGTGCGAACCCGATGGAGTAATAGCCAGTTGATCCGTCCAAGTTCTGCTTGGTCAGCATGACCTCGACCGCTTTGGGGTCGGTCAGGTAGATTTTGGCATAGGCAGATGCGCCGAGCCAGGCATAGTCCAGCGTGCCCCCCAAAAGGCCCTGGATCACGCCGTCATAATCGGCAGGGGTGAACAGCTTGACCGGAACACCCAGTTCCTTTTCCACCGCGACGCGCAGGCATTCGGTCGAAGTGAGGCGGTCTTGCGCGTTTTCGCCGCCAAGG
>JANMDH010000445.1:0-5139 GCA_031376195.1 Gemmobacter sp.
CTCCGTCTCATCCTCGATCATCACCGCCATCACCCGCCCGAACCGCGCACTGGCCTTTGTGCTGCCGGTCGTGGCGGTGCTGCTGGCGGTGACGGTATTCTGGGCCCCCGCGCGGGAATTGTTCCGCTTTGGCGCGCTGGAGGCGCAATTGCTGGTGGTCCCGTTGGGTGCAGGGGTGACGGTTCTGGTGGTGCTGGAACTGCTGAAACCGGTCTGGCGCGGCACCACGCGCAGCGGCGGATCACAGCCACTCCAATTGATAAAGGCCGACAATGTACGGAAAAGCTGATCTTGGTTAGCAAGTCTTTGGGTGATCCGCCGATACCTTTGCTCATCGGGTTTGGCATACCGCACGATCCATGACGCCTTTACCCTCAGGGAAAGAACCGATGTCGAGAAGCAAAGCAACCATCATAGCCACCGCAGTAATCTTAAGTGCCTCTCCACTTGCCGCCAAACCGACCACCAGCGGCCTTGCAGATGCGAACGGGCTACAGATGTACTACGAAGTTTATGGAAGCGGAGACCCGGTCGTTGTCCTGCACGGGGCCTATATGTCAACTGGCCAGATGCAGCCACTGATCGATGCGTTGGCCGAGACCCGGCAGGTTATCGCAGTTGATTTGCAAGGCCATGGTCGTACCGCCGACATTGACCGGGCAATCAGCTATGAAGCGATGGCCGATGATGTGGTAGCATTGATGGACGCGATAGATGTGCCCAAGGCTGATATCTTTGGCTATTCAATGGGCGGCGGCGTTGCCTATCAAATAGCAATCCGTCATCCTGACCATGTGGACCGTCTGGCGGTTGCGTCCGCCTCGTTCCGCACAGATGGAATGTATCCCGAGCTTGTCAAGATGATGGCCACGATGACGCCGGACAGCATGGCAGGGACACCATGGGAGGCAGCTTACATTGAGGTTGCACCCAATTTGGGCGGCTTTCCACGACTGGTAGAAAAGCTGATCGCAATGGACAGTGAGCCGCAGGCGTGGCCGGAAACCGATATGTCCGGCATCTCCGCACCCACGCTGGTGATCTCGGGCGATACAGATGTTATCCGACCAGAGCATTCCGTTGAAATATTCCGGCTGCGCGGTGGCGGTCCGGCGGCTGATTTCATGAGCCCAACCGCGACCGAACTTGCCATCATCCCGGGAGCGACACATCTGGGTGTAATAGAACGCAGTGACCTTCTGGTACCCATGATAACGGCATTTTTCGACAAGGTCATCGCGCCCTCAACGCCGTGATTTGCGCAGGTATCGGTAGACTGCCGCATCGGTTTCAGATGTCTGACAAGAGAAAAAAGAACCAGTTCAACGTACGGAAACATGGGACACCGGAACGACCGCCAACTGGCCGCGGCCACCGCTTGGGCCACCCCGGGCACCATGTCTGTCAATAATGACGTTCTCGTCGGCTGACACCCGCCCCCCGTTGCCCGCCGAAACACTGGCGGGCGCAAGACTGTATTGGTGATGTTCTTTTGGCAGGCGTTGTTTGACGATCCCCGACTGACGCAGGTCAGGGCCAACCGTCCGGCAATCGGGCATGTCTGGTATCAATCCACGCAAGGAAACCCCCTCATGCTGCGTCATCTGATTGTCGCTTCCTGCCTGCTCTCCGCCCCGGCTTTTGCCGAAGATGCCGTTTTGACCATCGCCCGAGACCGCTATCAGGCCGGCCAGTCAGTCCGGTTTGACGGGCCCGCAGTGACCGATCTGTTCATGGCCGGCAACCGGGTGGTGGTGGCCGCACCTGTTGCGGGCTCGGCGCATCTGGCGGGGCGGCGTGTGGCAATCGATGCGACCGTGGCAGGCGATCTGTTTGCCGCAGGGTATAGCGTGGTGGTCGCAGCCGCGATTGCCGGTGACGCATCGGTCACCGGTTACGAGGTCACGGTCGGGCCCGTGGGTGGCAACCTGCGGGCCGCCGGGTCCGAGGTCTTGGTCGGTCCTGTGGGTGGGTATGCGCTGATTGCCGGGGCGGAAGTCACCCTGAATGGGGCCATCGCGGGCGATGTTGTGCTGGTGGCCGACGACATCGTGTTTGCAACCGGGGCCACTGTCGCGGGTGCGCTGACGATCTATGCCGAAGACCCGGCAGAGATCGTCGTTCCCGAAAGCGTGGCCCCCGCCGCGCGGGTCAAGATCGAGACGCGGGAAAGCTATGACAACGGCGAATGGACCGACCGGATGCCAATCAAGGTGCCGTTCTGGCGCATCGTCCAAGGCTTTCTGTCGGGCGTTCTGATTTCCGGCCTGATCGCGGCGCTGGTGATCACCATCGCCCCCAAGGCAGTGCACGGCTGGCGCGAACTGGCGCTGGCACATCCCGGTCGCGCGATCTGGTCGGGGTTTCTGGTGACTTCGGCACTGGCCGGGTCTGGCTTTGTCGTGATGCTGACGATCATCGGGGTATTCCTGCTGCCGGTCATGCTGATCATCACCTGCGTGGCGATCTTCGCAGGCTATGCGCTTGGGTCTTACGTCTTGGGCGTGGGTCTTTGGTTGGGCGTGGGCAGGCCCATGCCCGACGGCCTTTTGGGCAAATTCGGCCTCGCCTGCCTTGGCGCATTCATTGCCGGCCTCGCGTGGCTGGTCCCGGTGGCGGGGTGGTTCTTTGTGCTGGCGCTGACCTTGCTGGGCATCGGCACACTTGCCGCTTTTGCGCTGCCCCGCGGGCTGTTGCTGCACCGTAATCCTCCTCTTGCTTGATGGCGCAAGACCGCAATTCAACAAGGAATCTGAACAATGGTTGACCGAAGACATGCGCTGTTGGCAGCGGGAGCGGCTGCCTTAGGCCTCGCAGGGGCGGGTTGGTCAGGCTATCGCCGGTTGGGGTCGTTGGATGGATATGCAGCAGACATTGCCCCCCTGCGTGCCGCTCTGCCTGCCAATCCTGACCCGCTCGATCTGATCCGGTTTGCCACTTTGGCCGCCAACAGCCACAACACTCAAGCGTGGAAATTCCGCACGGGTGAAGGCAGGATCGACATTTTGCCCGATCTGGCACGCCGCACCCCGGCAGTTGACCCCGACGATCACCACCTGTTCGCGTCACTTGGCTGTGCGGCGGAAAACCTGTCCATTGCCGCCGCCGCACGTGGCCTGCCGGGGGAAGTCGCGTTCAGCGCAGGCGGGGATGGGGCGGTTCGCTTTGACTACACCGCTGGGGCAATCCGGGACGCGGCACTGTGCGATACCATTCCCTTGCGGCAATCCACCCGCGCCGACTATGACGGGTCAGCGGTTTCTGCCGCCGATCTCGCGACACTGGCCGGTGCGGCGAAGGTGCCCGGCGTTGATCTTATCCTGATCACGGACCGCACCCGTATCAACCAGGTGCGCGATCTGATCATCGCAGGAAACACCGCTCAGATGGCCGACCGTGCCTTTGTTGCCGAGTTGAAACACTGGCTCAGGTTCAATCCGCGCCAGGCCTTCGCAACCGGTGACGGTTTGTTCAGTGCAACCTCGGGCAACCCCAGCGTGCCCACCTCGCTGGGCGCGCTGATGTTCGACCTGGCTTTTACCGCAAAGGCCGAGAACGAAAAAATTGCGCGCCAGATTGCATCGTCATCAGGGATCGCTGTTTTTGTGGCGACCAAGGCTGACCTATCAGGATGGGTGCAGGCTGGGCGGGCTTGCCAGAGGTTTTCGTTGCAGGCCACGGCACTGGGGTTGAAACATGCCTTTCTGAACCAACCCGTCGAGGTCGCTGCGCTTCGACCGGACCTCGCGGAACTGTTAGGGATGCCCGGCCGCAGGCCCGATCTGGTGATGCGCTTCGGGCGGGCTGCCGCGATGCCATTTTCGGCGCGCAGGGCAGTTGATGCGGTCATGATATGACCGGGCGTTGGCTGAACTGGCGAAAATACTCGCTCATTATCGGGATAACTCTTGGTATCACGGCCGTGGCAATCTGGTGGCAGTTTCGGGCTGAACTCATCGCGGCGCAGGCCAGGGTGGCTCAAAGCAGCACATTGGTTGAAACCCCTTGTGGACCAATCGAGTATCAACAGGCGGGGTCAGGCGTACCCCTGCTGGCCGTCCACGGCAGCGGCGGCGGCTATGATCAGGGCATGGCCTTTGCTGCACCACTCACATCGCGTGGCATACGGGTGATTGCAATGTCACGCTTTTGGGTATCTGCGCACACCGATGCCAGCCAACGCCACGGCAGAATCACAGGCCGATGCGTTCGTTTGCCTGTTGGACGCGCTCGATATCCATACAGCAGCCGTCATGGGCGGGTCGGCTGGGGCGCTTTCAGCTTTGCAGATGGCGATCCGGCACCCGGACAGGGTATCTGCGCTGATCCTGCTGGTGCCCTTGGCCTACAGACCACCGGGTGAAGCCAATTCCGTCGCACCCATGACACCTTGGGTGGAAAATCTGATGATGACAGCCATTGGGTCGGACTTTCTGTTCTGGTCAGGGTTGCAGGTGGCGCGCAGGCAATTGATCGGCACGGTTCTGGCGACGCCACCCGAACTGCTGGACACGGCCAGCCTGCCCGAACAGGCGCGTATCAATGCGATAATGGACAATATCCTGCCGGTGTCAGCGCGCGCCACAGGGTTACGTCATGATACGCCGGCGGGCAAATCCATGACCACCGCGCGACCGGGTTTCGTCTGAGATGCAAACATCACGCTGTTTCCCGGCGTGCCGGTGCGGGCGAGGCGCTTTATATCACCCCACAGGGGGACCGGCCCTATTTCAAAGGCACCATTGCCACGGTGGTCTACGAGTTTGCGATCAAATCCCCTAACCACGATCTACCGCCTGCAAATCGCCGCGGTCTGGTCGTCTTAAAACCGGCCCACTCTCTCAAACAAGCCTCAATATTGTTGCCATCGCGGTAAAACACGAATGCAGCGTGGTGTTTCTCGGCACCTTGTCGGGGTCCGGGCTTGCCGTTGTCCGCGCCACCCGAAGAAAGCCCGCCTGCAGGAAATGCGCCGACGGCTTCTTTGCTTTCTGCCAGGAAACCGACATGCAAAACCTCCGCTTTGATTTCAATCCGGGACAGAACCACCGCAATTTGGCGATGGCCGACATTCATCCGAATTCCCCTTATCCCGTCACCATCCCATCCCCCACCACGATCTGCCGCCGACACGTTGCT
>JANMDH010000481.1:0-5552 GCA_031376195.1 Gemmobacter sp.
CAGTTCCGCATCCTGCGCGCCGTCAAGAACCGCTTCGGCCCGGCCGACGAAATCGGCGTGTTTGAGATGACAGGCGCAGGGCTGGCCGAGGTGCCGAACCCCTCCGCCCTGTTCCTGTCGGATCGCGGCAACCCCGTCTCCGGCTCCGCCGTTTTCGCCGGCATCGAAGGCACCCGCCCCGTGCTCACCGAAATTCAGGCGCTCGTCGCCCCCTCCACGCTCGGCACCCCCCGCCGCACCGTTGTCGGCCTTGATTCCGGGCGTCTTTCCACCATTCTGGCGGTGCTGGAGGCGCGCTGCGCCATCCCCTTCACCGGGCTCGACGTCTTTCTGAACGTCGCTGGCGGCCTGCGCGTCAATGAACCCGCCGCCGATCTCGCCGTCGCCGCCGCCCTACTTTCGGCGCGTGAGGATGTGGCAATTCCGCCAGATACCGTGCTTTTCGGCGAGATCAGCCTGTCCGGTGCCCTGCGCCCGGCGGTTCAGACCGAAAACAGGTTGAAAGAGGCGTCGAAACTTGGTTTCTCACAGGCGATAGCGCCGGCGGGTTCAAAGTCGGGCACGAATGAGGGAATACGGGTGCGCGCCTTCCCCGACCTGACCGCCTTTGTCGGCGAGATTTTCGGCGCCGGCTGACACCCTAAGGAGAGCGGCATGGAAGGCTTTACGATCGTCGACGCGGTGGTTGCGGTTGTTATCCTGTTATCGGCCATTCTGGCCTATTCGCGCGGATTGGTCCGCGAGGCGATGGCGATTCTGGGTTGGGTCGGGGCCGCGTTCCTTGCCTTTCTGTTCGCCCCTCAGGCCCAGCCCCTTATCAAGGAAGTCCCGGTTCTGGGCGACTTTCTGGGCGACAGCTGCGAACTTTCGATCATTGCCGCCTTTGCCGCCGTCTTTGCCCTGTCGCTGGTGATTGCGGCCCTGTTCACACCGCTCTTTTCATCCGCCATTCAGCGTACCGCCCTTGGCGGCATTGATCAGGGCCTCGGCTTCCTGTTTGGCGTCGCACGCGGGCTGCTGCTCGTTGCCGTCGCCTTCATCGTCTATGACCGTGCCGTCGCCGCCAATACGATCCCCGATGTGGATAATTCCCGGTCGGCCAAGCTGTTCGCCTCTGTGCAGGCGCGGGTCGATGACATGATCCCCGATGACGCCCCCGGATGGATCGTGCAGCAGTATGAACGTCTGGTAGACAGCTGCGCCATTCCGGGTGACGCCCCGGCCCCAACAGCACCCGCCGACGGGGCAGCGACCGACGGAACCGCCCCCGCCGACGGCACGGCCGTACCCCCCCCTGCAAACAACTGACACCCCCCGTTTCGGGGCGTGACAGTCCCGCGCCAAAAGCCTAAAGGAAACATCACACGGCGCACCCGGATTCGGAGGCTTTTCTGATGCTTTTTCGCCATCCCTTTGATCCTGACATCGACGGGGACAAACTGCGCGAAGAATGCGGAGTGTTCGGCGTCGTCGGTGTCGCCGATGCCGCGAATTTCGTGGCCCTCGGCCTCCACGCCCTGCAACATCGCGGACAAGAGGCGGGCGGTATCGTCAGCCATGACCCTGTCCATGGTTTCAACTCTGCCCGGCGCTTTGGCTATGTCCGCGACAATTTCACCAATCCCGCCCTTATGGATACCCTGCCCGGCCCGCTCGCCATCGGCCATGTTCGCTATTCCACCGCCGGCTCCAAAGGCGCTACAGCCATCCGTGACGTGCAGCCCTTCTTCGGCGAATTCTCCATGGGCGGTTGTGCCATCGCCCACAACGGCAACCTCACCAACGCCGCCGCCCTGCGGCGTGAACTGATTGAACGCGGGTCGATCTTCCAGTCCTCCTCCGACAGCGAATGCATCATCCACCTGATGGCGCGCTCGATCCAGAAGAACCATTCCGAACGCATCAAGGATGCCCTGCGCCGGGTTGAGGGCGCGTTTTCCGTGGTCGCCATGACCCGTTCCAAACTGATCGGCGTGCGCGATGCCCTTGGCGTGCGCCCGCTCGTTCTGGGCAAGGTCGGCGACGGCTGGGCGCTGTCATCGGAAACCTGCGGGCTCGACATCATCGGCGCGGAATTTGTCCGCGAAATCGACCCAGGCGAAATGGTGGTCATTGATGAATCCGGCATCACCTCGTCCCGCCCCTTCGGACCCTCGAAATCGCGCTTCTGCATCTTTGAAAAAGTATATTTCAGCCGCCCTGACAGCATTCTGGGCGGCACCTCCGTCTATGAAACCCGCCACCAGATCGGCGTCGAACTGGCACGCGAAGCCCCGGTTGAGGCTGATCTCGTCTGCCCCGTCCCCGATTCTGGCACGCCCGCTGCCATCGGGTTCAGTCAGGAATCCGGCATTCCCTATGCGATGGGCATCATCCGCAACCAATATATGGGCCGCACCTTTATTGAACCGACGGAACAGATCCGCAACATGGGCGTGCGCCTGAAGCTGAACGTGAACCGCGCCCTGATCAAGGGCAAGCGGGTCGTTCTGGTGGACGACAGCGTGGTGCGCGGCACCACCAGCCGCAAAATCAAGGAAATGATCCTGGACGCAGGGGCCGCCGAGGTTCACTTCCGCATCGCCTCCCCCCCCACCGCCTGGCCCTGCTTTTACGGCGTCGACACGCCTGAGCGGTCAAAACTTCTCGCCGCCACCATGTCCGAGGAAGAGATGCGCGCCTGGATCGGGGTTGACAGCCTCAAGTTCATCTCGCTCGACGGCCTCTACCGCGCCGCAGGTCAGGCTCAGGGCCGCGACAACGACAGCCCCCAGTTCTGCGATGCCTGCTTTTCCGGCCAGTATCCCGTCGCACCCTCGGACAAGATCGAGGAAGGCTTCCAGATGAAGGCGGCGGAGTGACGAACGCCTTTCGACAGAACGGCCTTGGTGAAAGGGTGGTCATGCTCGCCACCGCCCGGCGATTGATCAGTCCCTTTCTTGTCGCGGCAAAACGCGGCGACCTGATCCTTCAAATGTCGGTTGAAACCCACCCCGACAGCGGACCGCATTCATCATCCAGCGCACGGCTGCAAGGGTTGGCGCGGGTCTTGTGCGGCATCGCCCCAATGATCGAGGCAGGCACCCTGCCGGAAGGTCCGTGGCAAGCACTGCTAGGGGCCGCGGTCGATCCGCATCATCCCGGCTTTCTGGGTGGTGTTCCGGGCAGACAAACTTTGGTCGAAGCGGCATTCCTGGCCTTGGCCATCCGGCGCGCGCCGACGGCTCTCTGGGACAGTTTGTCCGAACCCGTCCAATCCGATCTCGTCACTTTTCTGCGCTCGACGCGCCAGATCAGCCCGGATGACACGAACTGGCTACTGTTCCCCGCCATGATCGAGGTTATTCTGCATCTGATCGACAAGCCTTGGCAACGCGCGCCTGTCGCCCATGCTGTGGCAATGTTTCAACATTGGTACAGGGGGGATGGACTCTACGGCGATGGTCCGGTGGTGCATATGGACTACTACAACAGCTACGTTATTCATCCAATGCTGCTGGACATCACGTTTACCTTTGCCGATGTCCTGCCACGTTTCACTGCAATCGCCAGGCAGACCCTGATCAGGGCCCAGCGGCATGCAGAGGTGTTGGAGCGTCTGATCGCCCCCGATGGCAGTTTTCCCCCGCTCGGTCGCTCGCTCGCCTACCGTTGCGGGGCCTTCCATCTGCTGGCGGAACTCGCCCTCACTGGGCGGTTGCCCTCCAGCCTGCCGCCGGCTCAGGTGCGGGGCGCGCTGGCTGCGGTTGTGGCGCGTACCTTGGATACCGACCACGCCTACACGCCGGAAGGTTGGCTTAGAATTGGATTGAACGGTCCGCAGCCGGGGTTGGCAGAGCGTTACATCAACACCGGCAGTCTGTATCTCTGCAGCACCGCGCTGTTGCCACTTGGCCTGCCCGAAACACATCCGTTCTGGTCGGCCCCGCCTGCACCCTTCACCCAAGCACGCCTATGGACCATGGGCGCTGATATTCCACTCGATACCGCCCTTGCGGAGTGCTGATCTCATGACCAATACCGCCGCATCCCAAATCGCCCTGATCACCGGAGCCTCGCGCGGGCTGGGGGCTGCCCTTGCCTTCGATCTGGCCTGCAAAGGCTGGCATGTCGTGGCCGTCGCCCGCACCACCGGCGCGCTGGAGGAACTGGACGACCGCGTGCAGGCCCTGAACGTGGCGGGGCAGGGCGCACTTACCCTCGCCCCCATGGACATCACCAACGATGATGCGATGCGCCATCTTTGTCGCTCCATCCATGATCGCTGGGGGCATCTCGACCTCTGGGCACACACCGCCGTCCACGCCGCCCCCTTGGCCCCCAGCGCCTATCTCGACGCCAAGGATTGGGAAAAATCCATCGCCACCAACGTGCGCGCCACCGGCATCCTGATCCCGATGATCGACCCCCTGCTGCGCACAGCAGATAACGGCACCGCCCTGTTCTTCGATGACCCCCGCGCCGGTGCAAAATTCTTCGGGGCCTACGGCGCCACCAAGGCCGCCCAGATCGCCCTTGCCCGCAGCTGGCAGGCCGAAACCCTGAAAACCGGCCCCCGCGTTCTGATCCATACCCCCGCCCCGATGCCCACCGCCACACGTGCGCGGTTCTACCCCGGCGAGGATCGCAGCACCCTTGCCGATCCGCTGTTGCAGGCGGCGCGCGCCCTCGCGGACATTCCCGCCATTCACCTTGCGTGAACGCCCCGCCGCGTTGTAACGCTTGGCCAAGTGGGCACCCTTTCAGGCGTCGGCCCTTTGATTTCAGATCCGGCGGTTGCCCATGCCCTTGCCCCTGACCGACACGGAAATTGCCGCCCGCCGCGGCAGCGCTATGCCACGCCGCAGCTATCGGTCCTGGCCCATCCCCCAGCCCCGCATTCTGGTCGCAACCTGCATGAAGGATGAAGGCCCCTTCATTCTCGAATGGCTGGCCTGGCACCGCGCCGTCGGCGTCACCGATTTTGTCGTTTTCACCAATCACTGCACCGATGGCACCGACCGCATCCTCGACCGCCTGCAGGACATGGGCCAGCTTACGCATCTGCCGAACCCGGCCCTCGCCACCGGCAGCACATTCTATCAACCCGCCGCCCTTGCCTATCTGCACCACATGCGGGCCTTCCGCGAAGCGGATTTCGTCCTCTCCATGGATGTCGATGAATTCATCAATATCCGCGTCGGCGACGGCACTTTCCCCGATCTTTTCGCCGCCACCGGGCCTTTCGATGCCCTTTCGATCACCGAAATCAACCACGGATCAAACCGCCAGATGACCTATCAACGCGGCTGGATCACCGACCAGTTCCCCTTGCATGAAACCGAAACACCCGGCAAATTCAAGGCCCGCCATGGCGTGAAAACCATCACCCGGCTGACGCCCATGGTCGCGCAAATCCGCAATCACCGCCCCGATTTCCTGACCGATGGCCCCGCCCCCCGCTGGCTCGATGGATCGGGCCGCCCCCTTGCAGCCCTTGCCGCCGATTCGTCCGAAAACGGGCTCGACTGCCGGGGCACCTACGGCCTCGTCTGTCTTGACCATTTCCCGCT
>JANMDH010000484.1:0-12325 GCA_031376195.1 Gemmobacter sp.
GCGCCGTCGCGCAATCCCATCAGCTTGATGATTTGCCGACCCGGCCCGCGATCCCGCGCCATGCATCTTTCTTCAATGCAATCCCCAACACCCGGTCCGGGTTCGTGGGCGGCGGCATCTCAACCCCGTCCAGTTTTGCAAAGCCAAACCGCGCATAGTAAGGCGCGTCGCCCACCAGCAGCACCCGTTCCCAGCCCAAACGCCGCGCCTCAGCCAGGCTTTCGTGGATCAGCAACGCGCCAAGCCCCTCACCCTGCCGCGTCGGATGCACCCCCACCGGCCCCAGCAGCAGCACGTCATGATCCCCCACCTCCGCAGGCCAGAACCGGATCGCCGCCGCCAGAACCCCGTCGCTGTCCCGCAGCACCAGACACAAGGGAGCCACCGTTGCCACCCCCTCCCGCAGCCGGTAAGATGACAACGCCGTCCGCCCCGGTGCAAAGCACAGGTCCAGCAGGGCCTCCACCTCCCACCAATCCGCTTCGGTTTCTTCTTCCAACTGATACAAAGGGCGGCTTCCCCACTGCGGTCCCGAATCTTCTCGACCCGAATCCTCTGGACCCGAATCTTCTGGAAACGCCCGTAACATGGCCTTACCTCAGGGGTAAACCTGCAAAGGAGCTGACCATGTTCTACCGCCCCGCCGATGGCCACGGCCTGCCCCGCAACCCCTTTAATGCCATCGTCTCGCCCCGCCCCATCGGCTGGATTTCCACGCGCGGCAGCCACGGCGACAACCTCGCCCCCTATTCCTTTTTCAACGCCGTCGCCTACACCCCCCCCCAGATCATGTTCGCCTCGACCGGCATCAAGGACAGCGTCCGCAACATCCGTGAAACTGGCGTTTTCGCCGTCAATATCGTCGGATCAGCCCAGTTCGCCCAGATGAGCGAAACCTCCGCCGCCCTTCCCCCCGGCACCGACGAATTCACCCATGCCGGGGTCGAACGCGCCGAATGCACCACCATCCCCTGCCCCCGCGTCGCCATGGCCCCCGCCACGCTGGAATGCCGTCTCGTTCAGGAAATCAGCGCCCTTGGCCAGGACAACATCATTATCCTGGCCGAGGTGATCGGCGTCCACCTGCGCGATGATTGCCTCATCGACGGGCGCTTCGACGTGACCCGCTATCAGCCCGTCGCCCGCCTCGGCTATATGGATTACGCCGTTGTGCGCGATCTGGTGACGCTGACCCGCCCGGATGAAAGATAGGCCGCACCCCGCCCGCATCCCCTCCTCTGGTCATCAGCGCATTGCCGCCGCTTTCGCGGTCGCATCCCACGCAGCATGGATCCGTTTCGCCGTTACCCGCGTTGACCCCGCAGAAACACCACAAGGAAATGCACCATGGCCTTCTATGAAACCTTTTTCCGCATCGACATGCGTGAGATCAACCTGTTCGATGAACGGGCAGATGCGATCAGCTACAACTTTCGCAATGATGTAGGGTTTGATAATGCCCCGCTGAACCGTTCCTACCCCGACGCACTCGTTTTGCGGTACGATGATGCCAACAGCAGCAGCAAGTTCTTCTACGGCAACAACATCGTCCTCAGCAGCGGTGGCGCGGTCATCGGCGGCACCATCGGGGCCAACGTCGATTACTTCCGGGAAAATGGGCAGACCTTCTATTCTTCGGTTCTGCTCGATGCCAGCTATTCTGCAGCTGATCTTTATGACGCGCAGATCACCAGTTCCAGAACCGATGACCGCGCCCTTCTGACCTCGATTTACCGGGGCAATGACACGATCCACCTTTCGCGCTTTGACGACTGGTTTGACGGTCGCGCCGGAAATGATGCGATGAACGGCCGCAATGGCGATGACACGCTCAACGGCAGCAGTGGCGATGACAGGCTCGTCGGCGGGGCCGGGGGCGCTGATCGGCTGATCGGCGGTTCCGGCGATGACATCTTGCGCGGCGGCGGTGGTGCCGGTCAGGATATCTTTGTCTTCCGCAACATCGGTGACAGCGACGTGATTGCCGATTTCGTCGATGGCCGCGACCGGATCGAGTTGCAGAACACGGGCAACCTGCGCGTCACCGTTCAGCAGGTCGGCGATGACGTCCGCATCGCCTTTGGCATCTCGGAAATTCTCGTGCGCAATGAAGATGCAAGCGATTTCAGCAATGCGGATTTCCTGTTCACCTGATCAGGTCGCTGCAAGTGGCGGGCTGCGTCCCGCCACTTCGCCTCCCCTCCGGTATCGCTGCATGTACGCGGCGTCTTTCCGGAACCACAAACGCACCTCACCCCCCCTCGCGCTCCAGCGCCAGCAATTCCCGCAGCATCACCATGCGGTGCCGCCGCTCCTGCGGCCCCCCCAGCGTGTAATCCACTTCCTCCGCCCCCTGCACCACCCCGGCCAGCCGCGCGTGCATAAAGGTCCGCAGCACCTCCGCCATCCGCGTCGACCAGCCCTGCCCCATCCCCTTGAAGAACCGCACCACATCGGCCTCCACCCACATATTCACCTTCACCTTCGGCTGCACCCCGCGCTCCTTGCCGATGTCGTGCCATTCCTCCGGAATGCGCCCCGACGTGTCGATCCGCTCATGCAGATGAAACTCCAGCGCCCGCATCGTCTCTGCCATGTAATGGTAACTTGCCCGTTCGCGTTTTGTCGTCATCCTCGCCTCCTGCCTGATCCCCCGATCCTGCCCCGATCCCGCGAATTTTGCGTATCAGGTACGTACGCACGTAAAGAAGACGTGGGGAAGACGCGCAGAATACCCTCTTTTTCTTTGCATTCCGGCCCCTTACACTCCTCCCACAACAATCTCGGGAACCCCCATGCAAACCATGATCGGCGTCATCGGCGGTTCGGGTGTCTATCAGATCGACGGGCTGGAAGGCGCGTCCTGGGTCACCGTCAAATCCCCCTGGGGCCGCCCCTCCGATCAGGTGCTGGTCGGGCGGCTGGGTGGCCTGCCCATGGCCTTTGTGCCCCGCCATGGACGCGGCCATGTACATACGCCGTCAACCGTGCCGTACCGGGCCAACATTGACGCGCTCAAACGTCTCGGCTGCACCGATGTGATCGCCGTCTCGGCCGTCGGCAGCCTGCGGGCGGATTATGCGCCGGGCGATTTCGTCGTTGTAAATCAGTATATTGACCGCACCTATGCCCGCGATCCATCCTTCTTCGGCCCCGGTTGCGTGGCCCATGTCGGCTTTGCCCACCCGACCTGCGCGCGGCTGGGTCAGGCGGTCATCGCGGCGGCGGCTGGCCTGACGCTGCACCTCGGCGGCACCTATCTCGCGATGGAAGGCCCGCAGTTTTCCACCCTCGCCGAGCAGCGCCTTTATCGCGGCTGGGGCGCGGATGTGATCGGCATGACCGGCCTGCCTGAGGCGAAACTGGCGCGCGAGGCTGAGCTTTGTTATGCCTCCCTCGCCTTGGTCACGGATTTCGACTGCTGGCACGAAGGCCACGGCGGGGTTGATGTTTCCATGGTTATTCAAACGCTTGCAGACAATTCCGGCCGGGCGCGCGCGCTGATCACAACCCTGCCGGGCCAGATGAACCCCGTGCGCACCCCGTGCCACTGCGGTTGTGACAGGGCCCTGGATCATGCGATCCTCACCGCGCCAGACAGGCGGGATGCAGATCTGGTCGCCAAACTGGATGCGGTTGCGGGCCGTGTGTTAAGGGGATGATCATGAAAAAAACGGTTAAAGACTACATCCGCACCATCGTGGATTTCCCGCATGAAGGGATCCTGTTCCGCGACGTGACCACGCTGTTTGCCGATGCGCGGGGGTTCCGGATGGCGATTGATCAGTTGCTCACCCCCTACGCCGGCCTCCGGATCGACAAGGTGGCGGGGCTGGAGGCGCGGGGTTTCATTCTGGGCGGTGCGGTGGCGCATCAGTTGTCAACGGGGTTCGTGCCGATCCGCAAGAAAGGCAAACTGCCGGGTGCGGTGATCTCGCAGGCCTACACGCTCGAATACGGCGAGGCGGTGGTGGAAGTGCACGACGATGCGATGCAGCCGGGGGAATCGGTGCTGCTGGTCGACGACCTGCTGGCCACCGGCGGCACTGCCGAGGCGGGTATCAGGCTGCTGGAAAGGCTGGGCGCAAAGGTGATCGGCTGCGCCTTCGTGGTAGACCTGCCGGATCTTGGCGGGCGCAAAAAGCTGGAGGCGATGGGGATGGAAGTGCACGCCCTGTGTGCCTTTGACGGGCTGTAGACAGAATGGAACAGGACGGGAACCGCTAACCACTTATTCATCAGAATCACTCTAGAAAAGGGCTTACCGGGTTCACCCCCCCGGTAACGTGTTGCTTGCAACCACACGGAAGCGACCCACCCCACCCCGCCGGTTCACCCCGGCGGGGTTCTTTGTTCAAAGGATGGCCGTTCGCGTGTCGGCGGTCAAAGCCTCCGGCGGGGATATTTGGGCCAACGCGAAACGGATGGTTCAGCCCAGAACCGCCCCGGGGTTCAGAATGCCCAAAGGGTCAAGCGCTGCCTTGATCGCCTGCATGGCGGCCAGTTTCGCAGGGTCGGTATATCGCACCAGATCGCCCGTTTTCAGGCGACCCACCCCATGTTCAGCCGCGACCGACCCGCCAAGGCTTGCCACCAGATCATGCACGCAGGTCTTGATCGCCACGCGCTGGTGATCGTGATCGGCGCGTTTACCGCCCGTTAAGGGAAAAACGTTGTAATGCAGATTGCAGTCTCCAAGATGGCCGAAACAGTTGATGCGAAACCTTCCGATGCGGGCAAGCGCGGGTGCAGCCTGATCAAGGAACCCGGGGATTTCCGACAACGGCAGGGAAATGTCGTGGCTGGAAATCGCCCCGATCGCGCGGTTGGCAAGGGGCAGGGATTCCCGCAGCGTCCAGAATTCGGCGCGTTGGGCCTCCGATTGGGCGATGGTGCCATCCCGCACCAGCCCCGCCGTGATCGCATCGGTGGCAAGGGATTCCAGGGTGGTGGCCGGGTCCATGCCCACCGGGCAGCCAAGGTCGATCAGGACCATCCAATCCGGGGCGCTGACAAACGGCTGGCGCACCTGCGGCATTGTTTCCGTCAGAAAGGCAAGGCCCGCACCGCTGATCAACTCGAACGCGGAAATCATCCCCCCCAGCCGCCCCTGCGCCATGCCCAGCAGCGACAGGGCCGCCTTTGGATCGGGCACCACCAGAAACGCCGCCCCTTCCGCCGCAGGCCGGGGGTACAGGCGCAGGCTGGCGGCGGTAATGATCCCCAGGGTGCCTTCGGACCCGATCAGCAAATCGCGGATGGCATAGCCCGCGTTGTCCTTGCGCAGCCGTTTCAGTCCGTGCCAGATCGTGCCATCGGCCATCACCGCCTCCAACCCCAGGCATAGCTCGCGCGCATTGCCATAGCGCAGAACGTTCACGCCGCCTGCATTGCTGGCAAGGTTGCCCCCGACGGTGCAACTGCCTTGGCTGGCAAGGGTCAGGGGGAACAGGCGATCCACCGCTTCGGCAGCCTGATGGACAAGGTCAAGGATGCAGCCCGCCTCGGCAATCATCACGTTTTCATCCGCGAATGTGGCGCGTATGGCCGTCATGCGTTCCAGTGACAGGATGATCGGGGCCGGACCTTCGGCCATCACCTGCCCGCCCACCAGACCCGTCCCGCCCCCCCATGGGACGATCCCGACCCGCGCCTTTGCACAGGCCCGCACCACCGTGGCCACCTGATCCGCAGTGCGCGGCAGGGCCACCGCCGCCCCCTGCCCGGTCCAGCGGCTGCGCGGTTCGGACAGATGCCGCTCCTCCGGTGCGCGCAGCGTTCCGTCCGGCAGCTGACCCGACAGGATTTCCAGAAATTCAGGGGTGGCCGGGGTCAGCATCATGCCGCACCGCCCAGTTTGGCCGCCATTTCGGCGATCGCCGCGATAGACCGGTAATTGCGCGCCGTGATCCCGATGGGCAGCGCCGTCACGCGCGCAGCCAGCTTTGACCGCCCAAGCCCGTGCGGCAGATACAGCCACAGCACACGCCCCCGGATCGCATAATCCTCGCCCGGCACCGCCACCGATTTCAGAAAGGCCATGGTCGCATCGGGCAACGCGCGATCCATGAAAAAGCCATGCAGATGCGTGGGCTCGTCGACGGCCTTCGGAAACGGATTGGCCGTCAGCGCCGCCTGAAACTGCGCCTGCGACAGCACGAACACGGGGGGGCGAAAACCGAACCCCGCCAGAACCCCGTCTGCAATCCGGTCTGACAGGGCGGCTGCAGTCAGGCCTGACCGGAACACCACGTTCCCGCTTTGCACATAGGTTTTGGGCGACACCAGCCCCAAACCCGCCAGCATGTCCCGGAACCCGGCCATCGGCAGGCGGTTCACGCCCGACACGTTCACCCCCCGCAACAAGGCCACCCATGTGTCCATCAGCGCTTATCCCGCATCCGTTTTGCCACGCCTGTCCCCCCGCAGATTGGCGTAAAGCACGTGGTTGCGCCAGCGCCCGTTGATCTGCAGATAGCTTTGCGCCACCCCTTCGTATTTGAACCCGGTCTTTTCCAGAACCCCGCGCGAGGCCGCATTTTCCGGCAGGCAAGCCGCCTCGATCCGGCTCAGGTCCAGCTCGGCAAAGGCGTAATGCACCACGCCCAGAATCGCCTCGCGCATGTATCCCTGCCGCGCATAGGGCTGGCCGATCCAGTATCCCAACGTCCCCGCCTGCACCGGCCCGCGCCGGATATTGTCGAGCGTGATCGCCCCCAGCAGGGCGTTGTCCGTCCGCCGGAACAGGATCAGTGGCACCGCAGTGCCTTGCGAATTGGCCCGCGCTGCCCAGTAGACGCGATTGGTAAAAGCCCGGCGGCTCAGGTGATCGGGGGCGCGCGATGGCTCCCAAGGCACAAGGAATTCGGCGCTGTCATCGCGCAGCTCAGTCCAGGCGTTGAAATCACTGTGCTGCGGCAGGCGCAGCGTCATGCGGTCGGTTTCGACCCTGACCTTGCGCCGAAACCCCAGCATCAGGCGGCAAGCCTTTGGCGGATCGCCTCCAGACCGGGCGCGCGGGTCACCGGGCCATACAGCGCCAGCGCCGATTGCGACCCCGTCAGTTTCGCCGCATAGGCGCGCACATCCGCCGTCGTCACCGCATCGATCCGCGCCACCGCCTCGGCCACGTCCGGCACCCGGCCCCAGATCGACAGCAGCCGCGCGATGCGTTCCGCCCGCGATGACGCGCTTTCCAGCCCCATCAGCATCCCCGCCTTGATCTGCGCCCTTGCGCGCGCCACCTCGGCCTCACTCATATCGTCGGCTGCGCGTTTCAACTCGTCCACTGTCAGTTGCGCCAGATCGGCGATCTCGTCCCCCGACGTGCCCGCATAGATCGTGATCTGCCCGGTATCCTCATACGCCCCCGACTGCGCAAAGATCGAATAGCACAGGCCCCGTTCCTCGCGTATTTTCTGGAACAGGCGGGACGACATGCCCCCCCCCATCGCCGTCGCATAGATCTGCGCGGCATAGACATCGGTTTCGCGGTACCCCGGCGCATCGAACGAAAGGGCGATATGCGCCTGTTCCAGATCCTTCACCTCGCGCCGCTCACCGCCCTTGAAACGTGCGGGCTGCAGGCGGGGCTGGGTCAGCGCTGTCAGATCACCGAACAGGGCCTGCACCTGACGCAGGATCGTGTCGTGATCCACCCCGCCCGCCGCCGCCACGATCATCTGACCGGGCCCATAGTTTTCGGCGACAAACCGCGTCAGATCTTTGCGGGTAAACTTTGATACCCGCTCTTCCGGCCCCAGAATCGTGCGGCCAAAAGGTTGATCCGGATAAGACGCCTCTTGCAGCCAGTCGAAGATGATATCGTCCGGCGTGTCCAGCGCCTGCCCGATTTCCTGCAGGATCACGTGGCGTTCCGTTTCAATCTCTGCCGCCGCAAAGACCGGGTTCAGCACAATGTCCGCGATCACATCCAGCGCCAGCGCCACATCCGCTGACAGAACCCGCGCATAATAGGCGGTCATTTCTTTGCTGGTATAGGCGTTGATGTAACCGCCCACATCCTCGATCTCCTCGGCGATCTGCAAAGGACTGCGGCGTTTCGTGCCCTTGAACGCCATATGCTCCAGAAAATGCGCAATGCCGTTCTGGTCGGCCCGTTCATGCCGCCCCCCCGCCATCACCCAGATGCCGACCGACGCGGACAACAACCCCGGCATGTGTTCGGTGACAACCCGCAGGCCGTTGGGCAATGTGTCAAGGCGCAGGGTCAAAGGGCAATCCTTTCACGGATCAAGGTTTGCAAGGCCGCCAGATCATTCGGCACCCGCGTCAGGCGTTCAGGCGCGGTGGCCATTGCTGCCAGATGTGGCGGCAGGGCGGGGCGATGCCCCATCGCGGCCTGCACGGCGTCGGGAAACTTCGCGGGATGGGCGGTGGCAAGGGTGATCATCGGCGTCGCCCCCAGATGCTGTTCAGCCACCTGCACCCCCACCGCCGAATGCGGGCAAAGCACTTCGCCGGTCTGTGCATGAACGCGCGCGATGGTCGTCCGCGTCTCATCCTCCGACACCCTGCCTGATGCGAATGTGTCGCGCAGCAGGTGCAAAGCCCCTTGGCTGATGTGGAACGACCCCGATTTCAGATCAGTCATCAGGGCCGTCACAGCCCCCCCGTCACGACCATAGGCATCAAACAGGGCGCGTTCAAAGTTGCTGGAAACCTGAATATCCATTGACGGGCTGATCGAAGGCTGCACCCCGGTCGGGGTATAATCCCCCGACGTCAGCGCGCGGTGCAGAATGTCGTTCTGGTTGGTTGCGATCACCAGCTTTTCAATCGGCAGCCCCATCTTGCGCGCGATGTAACCTGCGAAAATATCCCCGAAATTTCCCGTCGGCACCGTGAAACTCACCGCCCGGTGCGGCGCACCCAGGGAAACCGCCGCGCTGAAATAATAGACCACCTGCGCCAGAACCCGCGCCCAGTTGATGCTGTTCACCCCCGCCAACCGCACCCCGTCACGAAACGCGAAATCGTTGAACATGTCCTTGACGCGTGCCTGACAATTGTCGAAATCGCCGTCCATGGCCAGGGCATGCACGTTCGCCTCTGTCGGCGTCGTCATCTGCCGCCGCTGCACTTCAGATACCCGCCCATGCGGAAACAGGATGAACACCTCGACGTTGGACAGGCCCCGGAACGCCTCAATCGCCGCCGACCCCGTATCGCCGCTGGTGGCGCCCACAATCGTGATGCGCTGCCCCGATTTCGCCAGCGCCGCCTGCATCATCTGCCCAATCAGCTGCATCGCAAAGTCTTTGAACGCCAACGTCGGCCCGTGGAACAATTCCAGCAGAAAATGGTTCGCCGCCAGTTGCTTCAGCGGGGCACGGGCGGGATGGGTGAACCCCGCATAGGCCTTGGCGATCAACCCCCGGAATTCATCATCGCCAAACGCATCCCCCAGATAGGGACGCATCACCGCAAAGGCAGTCTCTTCGTAAGACAGACCAGCCAAGGCCGCGATCCGGGCCTGTGTCATCACAGGCACCGCATCCGGCACATACAACCCGCCATCACGGGCCAGACCCGTCATCATTGCATCTTCAAACCGCAGGATCGGGGCCTGACCCCGGGTAGAGATATAGTTCATCAGTCATGCCTTTACGCCATTCGGCGTCTGATACGAAATAGCCAGAACCCTGTCATCCCCAACCACACAAAGGCCAGCGAAAACCATGTCATCGCATAGTTAAAGTGGTCATTGGCGACCGTTGACGTGTCCACCGGCAACGGCTCGACCCCGTCCCCCGTGGCTTTGCGGGCAACGATCAGGACAGGCTCGGTGTTCAGGGCCACCGCAAGCGCCGGGACATCGCGCGCGAACCAGATCTTGGTGGCTGGGTCAGGCGCGGGGGTGAAACTGTCCACCTCATCCGGCCAATGCAAGTTGCCCTCGATATTCGCCTCGGTCGGGGTGCGCGGAGCCATTCGCTGATCCTCGGGCAGAAAGCCCCGGTCGATCAGGATACGGCGGCCATCCGTGGTTTCCAGCACTGCAATTATCCGGTAACCCACACCCGCAAATTTCTGGCTGGTCAGAACATCCGCCTCTTCACCCGTAAACCGGCCAGAGACTGTGACCGGCATGAACCGGTTTTCCACCAGGTCGGGGTTTTGCGGCAACGGCACCGGTGCGCCCACCATTTTTGCATTCACATCTGCCAGATAGGCCTCTTTCCAATGCAGGCGCTGCAACTGCCAGACCCCCAGCCCCACCAGAATGGCCGCTCCGGCCAGACCGAAGATCAGGGGAAGGATCAGGCGGCGCATGTCGTCAACTCCAATAGAAAAAGCGCAGGCCGCGACCTGCGCTTTCAGGGGTTCCGTCAGGGATTAGCCCCGGCCCCAGACATAGATCGACGCGAACAGGAACAACCAGACCACATCCACGAAATGCCAGTACCAGGCCGCCGCCTCAAAACCGATATGCTTGTCCGGTGTGAAATGCCCAGCCCGCGCGCGCAAATCGCAGACTGCCAGAAAGATCGTCCCGATCACGACGTGAAATCCGTGAAAGCCCGTTGCCATGAAAAACGTCGCCCCATAAATATTGCCAGCAAACCCAAAGGCCGCGTGGCTGTATTCATAAACCTGAAAAACCGTGAACAACATGCCAAGCCCGATGGCCAGCAGCAGCCCGTTCTGCAGATCCTTGCGGTTGTTCTCATGCACCAGCGCATGGTGCGCCCAGGTGGCTGCAGCCCCCGAACACAACAGGATCAGCGTGTTGATCAACGGCAGATGCCACGGATCGAACGTCTCGATCCCCGCAGGCGGCCAGATGCCGTCGATTGCGGGGCTTTGCGGCCCCATCGGATACAGCGCATTCTTGAAGAACACCCAGAACCAGGCCGCAAAGAACATCACCTCGGACATGATGAACATGATAAAGCCGTACCGCAGCCCGATCCGGACGACGGGCGTATGATCGCCCGTCTGCGCCTCATGCACCACTTCGGACCACCACGCGAACATCACGTAAAGCACGCCCGCCAACCCGATCAGCGCCAGCCATGGCCCCTTGTCGTGCATCCACAGGACTGCCCCGAAAAGCATGGCAAACGCACTGACGGCCGCCATGAACGGCCAGATGGACGGCGGCAGAATGTGATAATCGTGGTTCTTGGCATGCGCCATGGTCGGTTTCCTTGCGTCTTTTGTTCAGTTTACCGCGACCGGCCTGCCGGGTTCAAGGGCCGCCTGTTCTTCGGTCAATTCGGTTTCGTGGAACGTGTAGGACAACGTGATCTCATGCACGAATTTCCCGTCCTCATCGGCCAGAATGGCCGGATCGACGAAAAATGACACCGGCATCTGCACCCGCTCTCCCGGTTGCAACACCTGTTCGGTGAAACAGAAACAGGCGATCTTGTTGAAGTATCCGCCCGCCGCATCGGGCGTAATGTTATAGCTGGCCGTGCCTGCAATCACACGGTCGGTCGGGTTATACGCCTCATAAAACGCCAGCGCCGTTTCTCCCAGCCGCAGGTCCATCTCATAGACGACGGGCTTGAATTCCCACGGCATTCCCGCCTCAAGCGAGGCGTCGAACCTGATCCGGATCGTCTGGTCCAGAATGACATCCGCACCGGTTTCGGCCACCAGCGTCGCACCACCAAAACCGGTTGTCCGGCAAAACCAGTCGTAGAACGGCACCGCCGCAAAGGACAGGGACAGCATCACTGCGGCCACCCCCCCCAGCATCGCCCCGGTTTTCTGCTGCGGTGTCATTCGCTGGCCTCTTCCGCCGTAAGTTCCGGCCGCACCACGTGATCAAAGCCTTGCATCGGTTCGCCGCGCGACACCTTCACCAAGGTCAGCCCGAAGATAAGCGCCACAAAAGTGCCCAGCACCACCCCAAGGCCCAGATTTCGGCCAAAGCGCCGGGTGTGAATTTCATGCGGTTTTGAAAAAGCCATCACCAGCCCCCCACGCCATAGGCCTTCAGACCCGCCTCGATCAGGAATGCGCCAAATGTCAGAAACATGTAGTACAGTGAATAGCGGAAGAACCACTTTTCCACTGCGTATTTATCTGCCTCAGCCACAACCTCATCCCGCTGCCAGATCCGCAACGCGCCCCACAAGAAAACCGCGTTCAGCGCGATCATCGCCGCCAACGTGAATGGCCCGCCAATCGACGTGAACGCACACCCCACCGCCACGGGGATCAGTGCAACCGTGTAAGCGAGGATATGGGCCCGCGTCGATTTCCGGCCATGCGTCACGGTCAGCATCGGCACACCGGCGTTGGAATAATCGTCCTTCATGAACAGGGCAAGCGCCCAGAAATGCGGCGG
>JANMDH010000505.1:0-2001 GCA_031376195.1 Gemmobacter sp.
GTTCGCCCGCCCCCCCGACCGCCGCGCCCGTGCCGGTTCGCAAATCTCGCCAATGTCACTCATTTTTCAGGCCTTTCTCTTTGGCACAAATATCCCACGGGGTCGCCGGTTGAGCGCCATTGGTTCGAGCCCAACCGGCGACGGGGTGTGAAACCCCCGGCTC
This sequence comes from Gemmobacter sp., assembly GCA_031376195.1. Taxonomy (GTDB): domain Bacteria; phylum Pseudomonadota; class Alphaproteobacteria; order Rhodobacterales; family Rhodobacteraceae; genus JANPIX01. The sequence continues at coordinate 164 of JANMDH010000505.1, forward strand.
TCGTCATCAAGAACCACGCTTCAACAACGCATCCACAGCGTCCCCGTCCATCACCCCCTTCAGCGGCCCGAAAGACCCCTGACCCAGCATCGCCCCCACCGAATCCCGGATCGCCGCATGTGTCAGTCGCGCAATCTGGCTACCCGTGGAAATCCGCCGCACCCCCATCGCGGCAAGTTCCGCCACGCTCATCAGCTTCAGCGCCCCCACCGCCAGCGCATTGACCGGGGCTCTCACCGATGCGAGCACCTTCGCCAACCCCGCCTGCCCGCCCGTCGGCACCGGCAGATACAGCAGATCCGCCCCGGCCGCCTCATACGCCTGTAACCGTCGGATGCCCTCGGCCAGATCATACACCCCGTTCATCACCCCGTCCGCCCGCGCGCAGAACACGAACGGCCGCCCCAGCGCCCGCGCCGCCGCAGCCCCTGCCCGGATCCGCTCTGCCGCCAGATCGAAAGCATAGGCCGGATTGCCCACCACCATCTGCGTATCTTCGACTGAAATCCCCGACAGTCCCGCCTCCGCCGCCAGCCGCACCGTCTCCGCAACCGTCTCCGGCGCGTCGCCAAACCCGTTCTCGAAATCCCCCGACACCGGCAAACCCGTCGCCGCCACCATCAATTCCGCATGCGCCAAGGCTTCGTCGCGCGATATCCCACCCATATCCGCCCGCCCCAGCGTAAACGCATGCGCCGCCGATGAGGTGGCCAGCGCCTTTGCCCCCAGCCCCGCCATCATCCGCGCCGATCCTGCATCCCACGGGTTCGGGATCACGAAACACCCGCTCTGATGCAAATCCCGGAATGCATGATGTCGCGCCGCAAGGGTCATGCCCTGATCCTCTCCGACTTGGGGTCGTACATCGGCGCAATCGACGCTACCGCCCGGTGCCGTCGCCCCGCCACTTCGATCTCGTAAGCCGATGCCAGCACCTCGGCCTCCGTCTCCCCGGCACAGGGCACATAGCCAAGCCCCACCGACGCCCCCAGATAATGCCCATAGGCCCCCGATGTGATCGGCCCCACGATCCGCCCGTCCCGCACCACCGCCTCGTTGTGGAACAGCATCACCTCCGGGTCTTCCATCCTGAACTGCACCATCCGCCGGTTCAGCCCCGCCTCACGCTTCCTCAGCACTGCCTCCCGCCCGATGAAATCCGGCTTCTGCGTCCGCACCGCAAAGCCAAGCCCCGCCTCCAGCACATGATCCTCATCCGTGATGTCATGCCCGAAATGCCGGTAGGCCTTTTCCATCCGGCACGAATCCAGCGTGTGCAGCCCGCACAACTTGACCTCCGGTGCCGCCTCCATCACGGCCTCGAATACATGCGCCGCCTGATCGCTGCTCACATACAGCTCCCACCCCAACTCCCCCACATAGGTCACCCGGTGCGCCCGCGCGATCCCCATCCCGATCTCGATTTCCCGCGCAGTTCCAAACGGATGCGCCGCGTTGCTGAAGTCATTCGGCGACACCCGTGCCAGCACGTCCCGCGCCTGCGGCCCCATCAGGCACAATACCGCCTCGCCCGCTGTCACGTCCGTCACAACCGCAAACGCATCCCCCAAGTGCCGACGCAGCCAGGCCAGATCGCGCTGCAAGGTTGCCCCTGGTACCACCAGCAGGAACGCCGTTTCCGCCAACCGCGTAACCGTCAGATCCGATTCAAACGCCCCCCGCGCGTTCAGCATCTGCGTATAGACGATCCGGCCCACCGCCACATCGATCTCGTTCCCGCACAACCGATTCAGAAACGCGCAGGCATCCCGCCCTTCCACCCGGATTTTTCCAAAGGACGTCATGTCGAACAGCCCGACCCCGCGTCGCACCGCCAG
>JANMDH010000509.1:0-2016 GCA_031376195.1 Gemmobacter sp.
GCGGGATCACCCACACCACGGCCAGCAAAGCGGTGATGGAACAGGTCTGGGCGCTGCGCATGGCCCCGCAGATGGAATGGGATGCAATCATCTGCACCTCGCGGGCGGTGCAGGCGTCGATCCTTGTGCAGATGGACCTGATTGACGCGCAAATGCAGGATCGTTTTGGCAAAGTGCCGCCGCGTCCGCAGCTTCCGGTGATCCCGCTGGGCATTCACTGCGCTGATTTCGCGCCAGACCCGGCGGCAGGGGCGGCGCTGCGGGCAAAGCTGGGTCTTGGAGTGCGAGACGTCTTGTGCCTAACGGTGGCGCGCCTGTCGCCGCATGGCAAGTTCGATCCGCTGCCGATGTATCTGGCACTGGCCGAAGCACAGATGCGGCTTCCTGCGGGGATCTGTCTGCACCTTGCGCTGTGCGGGTCATATTCGGACACTTACAGCCGCGAGGTTTTCACCAAAGGGGCGGCAGCCCTGATGCCGCAGGTGCGCCTTCACCATATCGACAAGGCGGATGATGCGCAGCGATTGGCGGCGCTGTCTGCGGCGGACATGTTCCTGTTTCCCATCGACAATGTGCAAGAGGCCTTCGGGATCGCCCCGGTGGAGGCGATGGCAGCGGGCCTGCCGGTGGTGGCATCGGATTGGGACGGCCTGCGCGACACCGTGACGCCCGAGACGGGGTTCCTGATCCCGACCGAGGCAGTCCGGCCCGATCTGGGCACGATTGCAGGACAACGGCATCTGGGGGGAACGGACAGTTTCATCCAGTATCTGATGCTGGTGTCGGCGATGACGCGGATTGATGTGGGGGCAATGGCGCAGGCCATCGCGACCCTGGCGCTTAACCCCGATCTGCGCCGCCGGATGGGGACGGCGGGGCAACAGCGGGCCCGGCAGATGTTTGACTGGGCGCAGGTTGTGCCACGCATGCAGGGCCTGTGGGGTGAATTATCGGCGATCCGGGCGGCGGCGGATGCGGCGCGGTTTCCGGCGATCCCGCCCGCCCGCATTCCGGTGGGGCCAACGCCGATGGCATTGTTTGCAAGTTATCCCAGCCGCATCTTTGCGCCGGGCGCACGGTGCTTTTGTGCGGTTGATCCGGGGGCGCGGCCATCGGTGCGCCAAACCATGGATCTGCGCAACTACAGCCGGATGGGCCGGCTGTTTGAAGCGCCGGATCATGTTGAGGGGGTGGCAGCCGCACTTGTCGGGGCCGGAACGGCCGGGATCAGCCTTGACGGTCTGGTGACGGCGTCGGGGTATCCGCCGGGTCGGGTGGAACGGATTTTGCTGTGGCTGTTGAAATACCATTTCGCAAGGGAAATGACCGATGACTAAGACCATTCTGATCACAGGTGCAGGAAGCGGTATCGGACGGGCTGCGGCGCGGGCCTTTCTGGGGCAGGGCTGGCAGGTCGGCCTGATCGGGCGGCGCGCGGCGGCCCTGATCGAGACGGCGGACGGGCATGCGCAGGCGATGATCCTGCCTTGCGATGTCACGGATGCGGCGGCGGTGGAGGCGGCGTTCGCGCAGGCCATCGGGGTCTGGGGTCGGCTTGATGCGCTGTTCAACAATGCGGGCATGTCGCTGAAGGGTGCCCCGATCGACGAGATTGCGGTGGACGACTGGCTGACGCTGGCCAATGTGAACATCACGGGCATGTTCCTGTGCGCGCGGGCGGCCTTTGCCCAGATGCGACACCAGATGCCGCAAGGCGGGCGTATCATCAACAACGGGTCGATCAGTGCCCATGTGCCGCGCTATGGATCGGCCCCCTATACGATGTCGAAACATGCGGTCACGGGCCTGACGCGCAGCCTGTCGCTGGACGGGCGGCCCTTCAACATTGCCTGCGGTCAGATCGACATCGGCAATGCGGCGACCGACATGGTGGCCGCGATGCCCAAAGGGGTTCCGCAGGCGGATGGCAGCTTGCGGGCGGAACCGGTGATGGATGTGGCCCAGGTCGCCGAGGCGTTACTGCACATGGCGGGGCTTCCGCTGGAAACGAACGTG
>JANMDH010000549.1:0-7711 GCA_031376195.1 Gemmobacter sp.
CCAGAACGCCGACATGGGTGGCCATCGTCATCGCCTCGATCTGGTCATGGGTCACATACAGCAGTGTTGCCCCCAGATCGGCCTGCACGCGTTTCAGTTCGACCCGCAGATCGGCGCGCAGTTTCGCGTCGAGCGAGGACAACGGTTCATCCATCAGATAGATGGCGGGGCGGCGGACAAGGGCACGCCCGATAGAGACGCGCTGCATTTCGCCGCCCGACAGTTGCGTGGCCTTGTTGTCGAGTTTGTGGGAAATGCGCAGAACCTCGGCCACCTCGTTCACCTGGCGGGTGATGTCAGCCTCGGCCATGCGCAGGATCGGGGAGCGTAGTGGAAAGGCCAGATTGTCGCGCACGGTTAGGTGGGGGTAAAGCGAGTATTGCTGGAACACCATTGCCACGTCGCGCATTGCGGGGGTTTCATGGCTGACATCGCGGCCGCCGATGGTGATGGTGCCCCTGTCGGCCTTTTCCAGCCCGGCGATCAGGCGCAGGGTGGTGGTCTTGCCCGCCCCCGTGGGGCCCAGCAGGACAACGAAAGACCCGTCCGGCACGGTCAGGTTGATCCCGTCCAGTGCCTGCGTGGTGCCAAAGCGTTTGGACAGATTGGAAAGCGTGACCTCAGCCATGTGCGGCCCTTTCGTGGATTTCGGACCGAAGGGCGTGGCCGGTGGCGGCGTCAAACAGGGTGATCGACTGGGTGGTGAAGTCCAATCCCACGGGGGCACCGACGGCAGGTATCGGGCCGTTGGAGGCCACGCGTGCCTTCATGTCGCCATGCGGGGTGTTCAAGGTGATGATCTGGGTGGTGCCCAGATATTCAGTGGCGAGCACGAGGCCGCGATAGGCCCCGGCGTCCGACAGACGCACATGTTCCGGGCGCACGCCCAGAACCAGTTTGCCTGCCGCCTCGGTGCGTTGGCGCGGCACGTTGATGCGCATCTGGCCCAAGGCGATCTGTGTCTGATCGGGGGCGACCGCGCCGTCGAACCGCAGAAAGTTCATGTGTGGTGACCCGATGAATTCGGCGACGAACAGCGTGGCGGGACGGTCATAGATTTCCTGCGGGGTGCCGAACTGTTCGATGACGCCGTGGTTCATCACCACAATCTTGTCGCCCATCTGCATCGCTTCCAGCTGGTCATGCGTCACATAGACGGTGGTGGCCTTCATCCGGTCATGCAGGGCGCGCAGCTCTTCCGCCATGTGTTCGCGGAATTCGGCGTCAAGCGCGCCCAGTGGTTCGTCCATCATGAAAGCCTTGGGGTCGCGCACGATGGCACGGCCCAAGGCGACGCGCTGACGGTCGCCGCCGGACAGGCCGCCGACGGGGCGATCCATGATATCTTCGATGCCGAGGATTTTTGCCACTTCGGCAACTTTGGCGGCAACCTTTTCCTTGGAGAACCCTTGGGAAACCAAGGGATAGCTGATGTTGCGGCGCACGTTCATATGCGGATAGAGGGCGAACATCTGGAAGACGAAGGCGATGTCGCGCTGGCTGGCGGGTTTTTGGCTGACTTCTTCCCCGTCAATCCAGATTTCGCCGGATGTGGGCAGCTCAAGCCCTGCGATCATGCGCAGCGTGGTGGTTTTGCCGCAGCCGGAGGGGCCCAGCAGCATGAAAAATTCGCCGTCCCGGATGGTGAAGGATGAGGACTGCACGGCGGTGAAAGCCCCGAATTCCTTGCGCAGGTTCTTGATGATGATTTCGGCCACGCTGCCCTACTCCGGGAAATGGCTGGTGACGATGAACATCACGGTGCCAATAAGGGTCACAAGAAAGGACCAGGTGAACATCCACAGCGCAAACGGCTGCATCAGCATGAAGACGCCAAGGGCGATCAGGACGGTGGCGAGGTTTTCCCATGGCCCCCGGCGCAGGCGCAGCAGGCCGTTGATGAAGTTGGTCATTTGCGCACCGCCCCGAAAGTGATCCCGCGCAGCAGATGTTTACGCAGCAGGATGGTGAAGATCATGATCGGCAGCAGGAAGATGGTCGCCGCCGCGGCGATGGCGGGCCAGTCGAGGCCGCCGACCCCGATGATGGTGGGGATGAACGGCGGGGCGGTCTGGGCCGTGCCGGAGGTCAGCAGGACGGCAAAGGCATATTCGTTCCAGGCGAAGATCAGGCAGAAGATGGCGGTCGAGGCGATGCCCGTGGCGGCCTGCGGCAGGACGACTTTGACAAAGGCCTGAAACCGGGAATAGCCGTCGATCAGGGCTGCCTCTTCGTATTCGCGGGGAATTTCGTCGATGAAGCCTTTCAACAGCCAGACGGCAAGGCTGATGTTGACGGCCGTATACAGCAGGATCATGCCCAGATGCGTGTCCGACAGGCCAAGGCTGCGGTACATCAGGAAAATCGGGATGGCGACGGCGATGGGCGGCATCATGCGGGTGGACAGGATGAAGAACAAAAGATCGTCCTTGAGCGGCACCTTGAAGCGGCTGAAGGCATAGGCGGACAGGGTGCCGAGGAAGATCGACAGGAAGGTCGATCCGAACCCGATGATCACCGAATTGACAAAGCGTTCGGCGAATTTCGAAGGGCCGGCGATGACCATTTCCCGGTCACGCACGATTTCGTCGTACCAGGTTTCCGGCGGGGGCAGGGCGGCGAGTTCTTCGGGGCTGACGCGGGTGCGGGTGGTGAACAGGTTCACATAGCCTTCCAGCGACGGCTCGAAGATCACCTTGGGGGGATAGCTGATGCTGTCGGGCGGCGTCTTGAACCCGGTCAGGAAAATCCAGACGAGCGGGGTCAGCGTGACCAGCGCGTACAGGATGACAAGGGTCCCTGCGACCCATTTCTGGCCGTTCGATGGTTCGGTGATGGAATTGGTCATCTGTCCTTCACCTTGTTCAGGGCTTTGACGTAAATGCTGGCCAGACCGAAGACGGTCACGAACAGGATGATAGCGAAGGCGCTGGAATAGCCGGTGCGCCATTTTTCAAACGCTTCGCGTTTGAGGTTGATCGAGGCGAGTTGCGTGGTGTCGCCGGGGCCACCGCCGGTGAGCTGGACGACCAGATCGAACATCTTGAAATTCTCGATGCCGCGAAACAGGACGGCGAGCATGAGGAAGGGCAGGACCATGGGAATGGTGATCGTCCAGAATTGCCGCCATTTGCTGGCGCGGTCGATTTCTGCCGCCTCGTAGATGTAGTCGGGGATGGACCTGAGGCCGGCCAGACAGATCAGCATGACAAAGGGCGACCACATCCAGGTGTCAACGATGACGATGGCCCAGGGCGACAGGTCAACGGAGCCGAGCATCTGGAAACTGGCGGGATCGATGCCGGTGAAAAAGCTGACGACATAGTTGAACAGGCCAATCTGCGGTTGATAGAGGAAGGTCCAGAAATTGCCGACAACGGCGGGGGACAGCATCATCGGAAAGACGATGATCGTGGTCCACAGATCGTTGCCCTTGAACTTTCGGTTGATCAGCCAGGCGAGAGTGAAGCCGATCAGCACCTGAAAGACGATGGTCCAGACCAGAAAGTGGGCGGTGGCCTGCATGGATTGCCAGACGCGTTCATCGGTCAGGATTTTCTGGTAATTTTCGAATCCGACCCATTCGACGGCGCGGTTGGCGCGGTTGGCCTTGAAATCGGTAAAGGACAGGCGGACGGTCCAGATCAACGGAAAGATGTTGACAGCGAGCAGCAGGAATATGGTGGGCGCGATGAAGATCCATGCGATGGCGCGATCAGACAGACCGCGCGCGCGGCGGGCGATCGTCTGGGGCGTGGCATGGGCGGCGCGGGTGACGAGGTCGGTCATGGATATGTCCTTGGGCGGCCTGCCGTTGTGGCGGAACCCCCTACCTGACCCTCCCCCCATAAGGGGGAGGGGAGTGTTCACTGTCATCGGTTGCGCTGTGCCCCGTCCCGCCTGTCGCGTCCCCTTCGCCCCTGTGGGCGGGGGTCAGGATGGGGCGGCCGGTGTCAGAGCTTGCCTTCGTCCTGGAACACGACTGTCCAGTCGGCGACCAGACCGTCAAGCGCCTCTTTCGCGGTGCCTTTGCCAGCGACGACATAGTCGTGCATCCGGGCCTGCATCGCGAGCAGAAGTTCGGCATAGGCCGGTTCCTGCCAGAAGTCCTGCACGTTGCCCATCGCTTCGAGGAAGTCCCCAGCGAAGGGGGATGAGGTTGAAAAAGCGGGGTCGTTCACCACCGAGTTAGCGGCGGAATAGCCCCCGAGTTTCGACCATTTCGCCTGAACATCGGGCTGGGCGAACCATTTGATGTAGTCAAGCGCCGCGTCCTGTTTGTCGGAATAGCTGACCACGGAAATGCCCTGACCACCCAGCGTGGAGCCGGCCGTGACCTGGGCCGGGTTCACGAAAAAGTCGATCTTGTCTTTCAGGGCAGGATCGGCGGCAAGGCCGGGAAAGAAGGCAAACCAGTTCATTGCCATGGCAACCTGACCGGATTTGAAGGCATCCAGCGATTCCCCCATATAGGCATTGGTATAGCCGGGCGGGGTGGCTGTGTCGTAGAACGCCTTGTAGAATTCCAGCGCCTCGATGGCGGCGGGCGAATTGATCGCGCCTTCCATGTCGTATTTGCCGGGGGTGTTTTCGTACTTCACGCCCCAGGCGTACAAGGCACCGGTGATCCCCATTGTGATGCCTTCGGAGCCGCGTTCGGTGAAGATCGAGGCACCATAGACTTTCTTGCCGTCAATTTCGCGCCCCTGGAAGAATTGCGCAATTTCGAGCAGTTCCTTTTGCGACTTTGGTTCGGCCAGATCGCGGCCCGTCTTTGTCTTGAAGTCGGCCATGATTGCGGGATCGGTGAACCAGTCCTTGCGATAGAACCAGCCGTTCGCATCGGCCATCGCGGGCAGGGCGTAATAGTTCGGCGTACCCTTGGGCCAGGTCGAATAGGCATAGACCGTGGCGGGCATGAAATCATCCATGCTGATCGCGTTGGCATCAAAGAAATCGTTCAGTTTGACGTAATGGCCGTTTTCCGCGCCGCCGCCGATCCACTGGCTGTCGCCGATCAGCAGGTCACAAAGTTTCCCGCCCGAATTCAATTCGTTCTGGATGCGGTCAGCAAAGTTGGGCCACGGAATGAATTCGAAATTCATCTTGTTGCCGGACTGAGCCTCATAATCCTTGCTCAGCTCGACCAGGGCGTTTGCCGGATCCCAGGCGGCCCAGCAAAGGGTCAGGTCTTCGGCCTGTGCAAGCGAGGCCGAAACAGTGGTCAGCGCCAGCGCAAACGCCGACGACGAAAGCAGTCGTTTCATCAGTCTTCCTCCCGTTAATGAACCGTTGTCAGGGTCGCCATCTGCGCGGCAAGTCCCCTCTGATTCCTTCTTGACCATAAATGAGGGACGTACCTCATGTCTACTGATCTTTCACATTTTCAGGGCAAATTTTCTTTGATGAACACATCCAGACGAATGCGTTCCTGGGCGGCGATGATATCGCGGCCTTCGGCAAAGGCACGTAACACACGGGTCGCACTGCGGATAATGTGCCCGACATCCTGCGTCAGCACGACATCAAAGGTGCCGTCCAGCAAGGCATCGCGGGCGTGGGGCGACAGTTCATGCGCGATGATGACGGGCTTTTGGGGGGTGTCTTTCAACGCCCGCAACAGGCCGCGGTTTCCGGCACCAATAGAATAGATCCCCAGAATATCGGGATTGTCCGCAAGAATGGGCGGGATTTTCAGGGCGATGATGTCGGGGTCGTCGTGGCATTCCATTGTGGGCAGGCAGGTCAGGTTGGCAAACTGGCTGCGGATCACCTGATCAAAGCCAAGGCGACGTTCGGCGTGGTCACGGGCCAGCATGGTGCCCGCGATGACCAGCACCTTGCCGGGACGCGCCCCGATGAAGCGGCCCATGAGCAGGCCCGCCGTGCGGCCGGCGGCGATGTTGTTGATGCCGACGAAATGTTCGCGTTCCGACAGGGGTTGATCGGAAACGAGGGTGACCACGTGAATGCCTGCCGCCCGCGCACGTCGTATCGCATCGCGAATCTGGGGCGTTTCGGTGGCCATCAGGGCGATTCCATCGACCTGATGCGCAATCAGGCGGTCCATTTGGGTGACATAGGAAGTGGGGTCTTCGGTGGCGACGCTGACGTGTTGCAGGCCGATACGATCCATGCGGACATGGTCGTGCACGGTGGCCACTTCCTGGCGCAGGCTGCCCAGAAAGGCGGTGTCGCGGTCGGGCAGCAGGAAGGCAAAGCTGAAATTGCGCTGGCGGGCCAGATTGGCGGCGGCGGTATCGCGGACATAGCCCAAGGTTTCGATCACCGCATTCACGCGGGCAATCGTGGCGTCCTTGACACCGGCGCGGGCGTTCAGAACGCGGTCGACCGTGGCAAGGCTGACGCCCGCCTCGCGCGCGATATCATGAACGGTGGGGCGGATCATGTGCGGCCCCGGCGTTACAAAGTGACCCAGGCGGCGTTGCGCGCTGACGAACGCACGCAGGCATCCACAAAGGCGACTCCCGCCACGCCGTCTGCCATGGTCGGGAACACGACGTCGGCGGGCATTGGTGCGCCCGCCTTGTGCGCGCGGATGGCACGGGCGGCTTCGGCATAGATATTGGCAAACCCTTCGAGATAGCCTTCGGGGTGTCCGGGGGGCACGCGGGTCATGCGGCCCGCCTCGGGGCCGGAACCGGCACCACCGCGCGTGATCAGGCGTTTGGGTTCGCCAAGGGGGGTGAACCACAGATGGTTGGGGTTTTCCTGATCCCATTCAACCCCGCCCTTTTCGCCGTAAACCTGCAGGCGCAGGGCATTTTCGTTGCCGGGGCTGACCTGTGAACACCACAGCATGCCCTTGGCCCCGCCCTTGTAGCGCAGCAGGACATGACCGTTGTCATCCAGCTGCCGCCCGGGAACAAAGCGGTGCAGATCGGCGGCCAGGCTGTCGGTTTCCAGCCCCGTGACAAAGGCGACAAGGTTATGCGCATGGGTGCCGATGTCGCCAGTGGCCCCGCCGCCGCCGGAACGCGCGGGATCGGTGCGCCATTCGGCCTGCTTTTGCCCGGTCTGTTCGAGGGGTGTGGAAAGCCAGTCCTGCACATATTGGACATGCACCACGCGGATCGGGCCAAGATCGCCCGCCGCAATCATGGCGCGGGCCTGACGGATCATTGGGTATCCGGTGTAGTTGTGGGTCAGGATGAACAGCGCATCAGATTTTTCGGCGGCTTTGGCCAGCGCCCTGGCGTCGGCCAAAGTGCCGGTCAGCGGTTTGTCGCAGATCACATGGATGCCGCGTTTCAGAAATTCGCGGGCGATGGGGGCGTGCAGGTGGTTCGGGGTGACAATCGACACGGCGTCAATGCCGTCCTTCAGCCGCGCCTCGCGCTGGGCCATTTCGGCATAGCTGGCATAGACGCGGGCGGGGTGGATGCCCAGATCGGCACCCGAGGCTGCGGATTTTTCGGGGGTGGATGAAAAGCATCCGGCGACGAGTTCGTATTGGTCGTCGATCCGGGCGGCGATGCGGTGAACTGCCCCGATAAAGGCATCCCGCCCGCCGCCGACCATTCCAAGGCGCAGGCGGGGTTCACGGGCGACGTGGGCGGCATCAATCGGCATTTCAGTCCTCCAGCGGCAGCAAAAGGCTGCTCATCTTCTGTCCACAAATATCCCGGGGGTGCGGGGGCAGAGCCCCCGTTTTTTCCGGCGTCAGATCCCCAGCATCCGGCGGTTCGCG
>JANMDH010000002.1:0-3632 GCA_031376195.1 Gemmobacter sp.
GCAGAACCTGCTGAACTTTGACTGGAAGGCCATGGAGGGATTGCAGGACATCGAGGTCTGCGTGTTCCGCGTGGCGCACAGTCTGGATGATGTGCAGCTTCTGCGCGCTTGGATGACGGCGCAGGGGTACCGGATCGCGGATGGGCGTCAGTTCTGTTCTGACATGTACGATGAAAGCTTTCCGAACCAAGGTGTCTGCAGCTTTGAAGGCATCATGGCACCTGACTTGTTTGCCGAGAAAACGTCTATTTTCGAGGAGATGTCGCTTCCTTGGCGGTTGATCTACCGCAAGGCAGCCAGGAGGCATGGCCTGCAATTTGGCCTCTCGGAGACGATGCAGGTGGTGGATGTGTTCGCAACTGTCGATACTGAATCATAGCGGAGGATCAAATGACGCAAATCAAACTGGCGGGAAATCTGATTTCAGCTACAGGGCCACTCAGTCACGGGCATCTGCAGATTATCCGGGCATTTGCAGGACTGGCGGCGGGGTTGGTGGCAGGACTGTCATTCGGTTTACTGCACCCTGCCATGGCACAGACGGGTTTGCCCGAGAAGTCGCCCGCCGCGATTGTCTTTGACCCGTCAGCGTTTCTTGTCCCGCGCGATCAACTGTCAACGCAGGACAGTGACCCCTTTCTGTTCATCAGCAGGGTCATGGACAGCAGCCAGCCCCGCTGGGCGGAGTTCGAGCCGAGTATTGCCCGGTTCCCGGACACATCATCCTGCCTGATGCAGGACGAGCGTACGAGCGACGTCCAGAATTTGTTGAACTTCGACTGGAAGGCGATGGAGTCCCTGCACGACATCGAGGTCTGCATGTTCCGTGTGGCGCACAGTCTGGATGACCTTCCCGTGTTTCGGGCTTGGCTGGCGACACAGGGGTATAGGATCGCGGATGGACTAAAGTTCTGCACATGGGAGCCAGACCCTGAGTTTGCGGACAAGTCGGTGTGCAGCTTTTCAGCCATAATGGCCCCGGAATTGTTCGCAGAGAAAACTTCGGTCTACGAGAATATCTCATTTCCATGGCGGCAGATATATCGCCACGCGGCCCGTCGGCACGACCTGAATATCGGATTGTCGGCAACCATGCAGGTGGTCGATGTCGATGCAGGCGTCATTACACAATAAGAACGGAGGAAACCATGACACAAATCAAGCTGGCTGGAAATCTTATCAATAACCCAGTGACAAGTGTTCTTGGCTACGGCCATCTGCAACTTGTCAACGCAAGCACAGGCCGTGAAATCGAGGTTCAATCCTGGGCAAACATGTTGCCAACAGATCCGGCTGAGGCACCATACTTCTTATATCGAAGGGCGGATCGGGATCATTCTTCCAATACTGATTTCGCTCCCGGCTCAGCGAACGCAGACTCAAACAACTATGCCAGCGTTAACATAGATATTGGTGACCGGGACGGTGACAAGGTCTGGGAATTGCTCGCCAAAATAAATGCACAGTTTCTTCAAGACACTCCAGACTTTTTCTACAGTCTTGGTCAGAACAGCAATTCCTATGCTGTGACTCTTCTGTGGATGATCGGAATCGACGTCAGTGACTATCTCGGTGCCGCCATGCCGCATTCGGTCGGCAGCTTTCCAGGCGCATTCCAAAATTTGCTGACAGAAGGGTATGGCTCTCCGACAGTTCCGGTGACCCCCTTTATCTACAGCCTTTCGCTCACCGCCACATCCGATCACGATTTCCTGCGCACTGGCAACGGCGACGACATGCTCATCGGTGCTCAAGGCAATGACACCCTCATGAGTGGGAAGGGTGATGATACTGTCGTCGGTGATCGGGGAAGTGACGTGATGCGAGGCGGGCAGGGCGTTGACACCATCGACTATTCCGGCGCGCGCAATACTGCTGACGACGAATTTTCTCATGGGGTGACTGCCAATCTCCGTTACGTGTCCGTTGATGAGCATTTTGCAGGCGCTGTTCAGGATAATTGGCAGGGCACTGATACCGTTTCAGGGTTTGAAACCTATCGCTTGACCCAGTTTGATGACCGGGTAGACCTGCAGGGCAGTGCGGAAGACCTGTTTCACAATAACGCCTTCCTTGAAATTCGGGCAGGCGCGAATGGGGAGGCGGGCGACACCATTGATTTCAGCGGTTTGACGGTTTCAGGTGGCTCCGGACTTTGGTTCTCGTTTGATGAAGACCGTTATCTGAATGTCGGCTGGAACCCCGGCGGGGCAGTTAGTCCGGATTTGCAGCTTCATGGATTTGAAAACGTGATCGGCACAGTTGGAAACGACTGGATATATGGGGGTGATGACAACGATAAGATAAGCGGGGATGAAGGCACCGACGAACTCTACGGCGGCGCTGGCGACGACATCCTTATTTTCGACGCCGCCGACGCCTTTGTCTTCGGTGGCGCAGGCCGAGATGTCGGTTACGCGCTGACCGCCGACGCCGTGACCCTCGACCTCACCGCCTCCGAAATCGAAGTCGCCATCGGCGGCACGGGGAACGACACCATCACCACTGGCGACTCCACCGAAACCCTGATGGTTGCGGGCGGCAACGGGGATGATACGTTCACAATAAGCGACAGTTTGGGCCAAGGCCCGCGCATTATCTGGGGCGGCGCCGGGGCGGATGTGCAAATGACGCGTGGGATGATCCCGACGGGACATGCAGCAAATGACGATGCCGCCGCGATGAAGGCAGTCGCGGCATAAGGGGTTTACAGCACACGCCTAGGGGTATTTGCGCCCCAGAACAATCGTGTTATGGTAATATTGTGAGGTCACGTGTAGGGGAATCGGGGCGCAGGATGAAACGTCGACTGGGATGGCTTGCGGCGGGGTTGGTGGTCGGGCTGGCGGCGGACATGCTGCATCCTGCGTTGGCGCAGACGGATTTGCCCAAAGACCCGCCAGAGATCGTTTCCGCCGATGCGTCTGCCTTCCTGATCCCGCGTGGACAGTTGTCGTCGCAGGAAAGCGACCCTTACATGTTTTTAGGACACGTGGTCGGCTCAACGACAGAGCGGTGGGATCAGCGGCGTTGGCGCCAATACGAGGATGCAATCACGGGCTATCCGACTGCTTTGTCCTGCCTGACCGAAGATCAGCAGAGTGCCGCGCGCCCTGATTTGCTGCGGTTTGACTGGCAGGGGATGGACAGCCTTCAGATCATCGACGTCTGCCTGTTCCGGGTGTTCAGCAGCCTGCGGGAACCGAACCTGATCGAGGAGTGGCTGAGATATTTCGGGTTCAAGGTGTATCCGTTCACTGACCCGCATCCCACCCTTGACCAAACCATTAGAGGTCTACCTGCCTTTCAATTGAACGCTTATTGGGAAAAAGATCGATTCTATCAAACTACGTCGTTCTACAACTATAGCCCCGAGTGGCTTGATAATCTGATTCCGACTGCACAAGCGTTCATCGTTAACGTAGGCATCAGTGATAAAGACCATGTGATGAGTGCAACACTTTCCCCAATCATCGAATAGGGCGCATCATGACCACCATCAGACTTGCTGCTAATCTCATCCCTTTGACAAGTTCCTTTGGAGGAAACTGGGGCCACCTGCAGATTGTGAACTCCAGTTCAAATCAAGAGATCGAAGTTCAGTCGTGGGACTTCAACCCATTCAATGAAAC
>JANMDH010000043.1:0-4164 GCA_031376195.1 Gemmobacter sp.
AAGGGCAATGCGGTGCACTTGGGCGAACGCGATTGCAGTCTGCAACGCCGCCACCAGAAAGTGTTTGAGGAAGCACCGGGCCCGTCCATCACGCCGAAACTGCGGGCTGAAATCGGCAAGGTCTGCGCCGATGCGATGTCAAAGATCAAATACATCGGGGCAGGCACGATCGAGTTTCTGTATGAAGACGGCGCGTTCTATTTCATCGAAATGAACACGCGGTTGCAGGTAGAACACCCGGTGACCGAGGCGATTTTCGGGGTCGATCTGGTTCGCGAACAAATTCGCGTGGCGGGCGGATTGCCTTTGTCGTTCGCGCAGAAGGATCTGGTCATCAACGGCCATGCCATCGAGGTGCGCATCAACGCAGAGAAACTGCCGAATTTCAGCCCCTGCCCCGGCAAGGTGCGCATGTTCCATGCCCCGGGCGGTCTGGGCGTGCGGATGGATTCGGCACTGTATTCCGGTTATTCCATCCCGCCCTATTACGACAGCCTGATCGGCAAGCTGATCGTGCAGGGGCGCGACCGGCCCGAGGCGCTGGCGCGGTTGAAACGTGCCTTGTCGGAACTGATCGTGGACGGGGTGGATACGACTGTGCCCCTGTTCCACGCCCTGCTGGAGGAGCCTGACATCCTGTCGGGCGACTACAACATCCATTGGTTGGAAAAGTGGCTTGCGGCGAAATTCGCCTGATCAAAGGGGGCTGACAGATGCGGCCCACCCCGCAGCCTGACATTTCGCCCGATACCCTGTTGCGCGCCTATGCGATGGGGATTTTCCCGATGGCCGCAGGGCGGGATGATCCGACCATCCATTGGGTCGATCCGCGCAGGCGGGGGGTGATGCCAATGGACGGGCCGCATGTTTCGCGGTCACTGGCGCGCCGGATAGCGCGTGGCGGTTTTCGGATCACGGCAAATGCCGATTTTGCAGGCGTTCTGGCCGGCTGTGCGGACCGGGGCGAAACCTGGATCAACGCGGCCATTGCGCGGCTGTATCAGGAATTGCACCGCACGGGGCATGCCCACAGCCTGGAAGTCTGGGATCAGGATCGCCTGATCGGCGGGGTCTACGGCGTGGCGTTGGGGCGGGCGTTTTTCGGCGAAAGCATGTTTTCGCGGGCGACGGATGCGTCAAAGATTGCGCTGGTATATCTGCTGGATCGGTTGCGGGCGGGCGGTTTCACCCTGTTCGATACCCAGTTTCTGACGCCGCATCTGGCAAGCCTTGGCGGGATCGAAGTGGCGCGCGCCGAATACCACGCGATGCTGGCCGAGGCCCTGACGGGCGAGGCGCGCTTTGATCCGCCCGGATATGACGCCGGTCAATCGACGGGGGCGTCGGGATCGACGGGGGCTTCGGGCACGTCCTCGGCGGGCGCGTCTTCGGGCGCAGGCGCGGGCGGCAGGGCGGAGTCGGGGACGACGCAGCGCAAGGGCCAGACGTCATAACGCGCGTGATCGAGCGCAGATAGCGCAGGGCTTGCGGCGATCATCCAACCCGAAAACACCGGGGCGGCGACCCGCGCGTCACTGATCGTGACATGGACAAACGCGTTGGAAACCGGGTTGTCGATCGGATAGCGGCATTCATCCATCTGGATGGTCAACTGCCCCGACACCGCCGCCTCGCCGTTCGCAAGTTCGATGTCCGCCGTTTCGCCGGTGATCTTGTCAAGCCAGCGCAGGATGCCGCCCGATGCCCCAACCAGATCCTGCGCCATGGCAGGGCCTGCCATCAGCAGCAGAACGACAGCCAGCCGCATCATCATGGCGCGGGCGGCTCGCCCTCTGCCGCAGGTTTGTTGCTGCCAGAGATGAATTTCATCAACAAGCCGATCAGGCTGACCGATCCTTGGGTATCTTCGATTTCCGCCCCCGGTTCCAGATTGGTCGGCGACCCACCGGGTTGCAGTTCGACATAATTGCCGCCCAGCAATCCTTCGCTGGAAATCAGGATGGCGCTGTCGTCGGGCAACTGGATGTCATTGCGCACGGTGATGGTGGCATCGGCAAAGAATGTCGTCGGGTTCAGATCAAGGCTGGTGATCGTGCCGACCTTTACCCCGGCCAGCCGCACATCGGTGCCCACGGAAATCCCGTCAACCGACCGGAAACTGGCGATCAGGGGATAGCCATCCGTCCGCGTGGTCAGCCCCGCCGACTGGCCCGCATAGAACAGAAAGCCCAAGGCAGCGACCAGAACCACGCCGCCCGCGATCACTTCGGATGTGTTTTCAGCCATTATTCAGGGGTCCATGCCTCATAATCCGACTTGGCCACGGGGGCGCTGCGCCGGATGGAACCGGGCGGCGCATAGGCGGCATCGGTGCCGGTCAGGTTTTCAAGATGGGGCTTTTCCCATGCCTTGTGCACCAGCGGCGCATCGGCGGGGGTCTGATCCCAGGTGTGGTGCAGCCAGCCATGCCAATCGGGCGATACGCGCGACGCTTCCATTTCGCCGTTGAAAATCACCCAGCGGCGTTTGGAATCTTTGGTCTGGTAGTACACATTCCCCTGCGCATCCGCCCCCATCCGAACCCCGCGCCGCGCCGTGAACAGCTGCGTGCCCAGCGTCTGGCTGTTCCACCAGGTCAGAAGGCGTTTGAGGAAATACATGGATCGGGCCCCGTGCGAAGTCTTTGTGCGGGTATGCCTGATGGCGGGGACGAGGTCTAGGGGTCAAGCGGGCGAAGGCGATCAGTCGCCGAATCTAAACACAGCAGCTATTCGATACGTCGAAGAATAGAGATAGCTCCCGTAACCGTCTTTACGCCAATATCCACTTGGATCGCTCGCCGCACTATCGAGGGCGTGCTTTATGGACTGAAGACCGCCCCAAGAGGTGCAATCGCCAAAATCAGTATCCATCTTTGCAGGATACCACGGGGCAGGTCCCTGTTGCCAAGGCGTATGGGCACTTGCTCCAAAAGACCACCGTCCCTTTATTTGATCTATTACAGGCGGAGCGGCGGGTGGATCAGGGCTCAAATGAACAACCGCATAAGTGCATTCAAATCGACCCGTACCAAAAAGTGAAAAAACATCCATTGGGCGAACCGAAAACCACTTCTTACTTGCTAGTACTTCGTCGTAATCAAACAAGCCGTCAAAAACTTCCCCCGCGTATGCCGAATTGTCCGAAGTCACTTTGATAAGTGAACTGGTGTAGCGGTAAAGCCAGAAAGAAAAAAACAAAGCGGCGAGCGCTAACAACAAAGTACCAAGCCAACGGGCCAGTCGCAGCACCATTATCTTCGATCACCCCGCGCTGGCCGCTTCTTTCTTCTTCGGCTCGGCATGCACCAGCAGGGGTTTCGCCCCGCTATGCACCGCCTCTTCCTTGACCACGACTTCGGACACGCCATCCATTCCTGGTAGTTCGAACATCGTGTCGAGCAGGATGTCTTCCATGATCGACCGAAGGCCCCGTGCGCCAGTCTTGCGTTTGATCGCGCGTTTCGCAATCGCCACCATCGCGTCGGGGGTGAAGGTCAGGGTGACCCCTTCAATCTCGAACAGGCGCTGATACTGTTTCACCAGCGCATTCTTCGGTTCGGTCAGGATGGTCACCAGCGCCTCTTCGTCCAGATCGGTCAGCGTGGCGATCACCGGCAGACGCCCGACGAATTCCGGGATCAGCCCGAATTTCAGCAGGTCTTCGGGTTCCAGTTCCTTGAACAATTCGCCCACGCCCTTGTCGTCGGGGTCTTTCACCGCCGCGCCAAAGCCCATCGCACTGCCTTTGTTGCGCTGTGCTATGATCTTTTCCAGCCCCGAAAACGCCCCGCCGCAGATGAACAGGATGTTCGTCGTATCCACCTGCAGGAATTCCTGCTGCGGATGTTTACGCCCGCCCTGCGGCGGCACGGAAGCGACCGTGCCTTCCATGATCTTCAGAAGCGCCTGCTGTACGCCTTCACCCGACACGTCCCGCGTGATGCTGGGATTGTCCGACTTGCGCGTGATCTTGTCCACTTCGTCGATATAGACGATTCCGCGTTGCGCGCGTTCCACGTTGTATTCAGACGCCTGCAACAGTTTCAGGATGATGTTTTCCACATCGTCCCCGACATAGCCTGCCTCGGTCAGCGTCGTCGCATCCGCCATCGTGAACGGCACATCCAGAATCCGCGCCAGCGTCTGCGCCAGCAAGGTCTTG
>JANMDH010000049.1:0-1902 GCA_031376195.1 Gemmobacter sp.
CCTCCGGAAACACCCCCGGCAGGAACGTCGCCACCACGGAATAGCCATAGGCTGCCAGCACCCCGATGGAAATCAGTGTCCACATGTTCGGGCTGCGGTTTGTCACTGACGCCCAACCACGCTGAAAAAACGGCCATGCCGCCCACAGCACAATCGGCGTCGCCAAAGCGAACTCGACATATCCCGACAACCGGTGCCCCACCCAGTCGCGCACCGGCAAACCCACCAGCCCGCCCATCGTCAGGATGACCAAAGGCACCGCCGCAGCGGCGGAAATCCACATCCGCCGCGTGAAATCGGCCAGTTCCGGCGACGGGGCGTCCGACGCCACCACCGGCTCCAGCGTCATGCCGCAGATCGGGCAGTTGCCGGGGGCATCGCGCACTATCTCGGGATGCATCGGGCAGGTGTACTGCGCCGCCACCACGACCGCATGGCCCTTGGCCGGGGCCTTGCCACTGGCATAGAACCACGGGTCCGCTTTGAACTTGGTCTGACACTTCTCTGAACAGAAATGAAAGACCTTGCCCCCGAACGGCTCTGCCCGCGTGTCGGGCTTTACCGTCACGGTCATCCCGCAGACCGGGTCGATTGCGGTTGGATCGTTTGCATCAACTTGGGTCATGTCTCAACCTTCATTTGCGCAGGTATTTGACCAGGGCGGCGATCACCAGAACCGTCACCACCAGCATAACCAGCATCCCCACGCCACCATACCCCATATTGTATCCATTCATCATTTTCCGTCCTTTCGTGAATTGCCCCGCCCGCATATGACGATCTGTGATACGCATTGTCCTTGATGCACATCAGCCCGGCTTGCCGCGGCGGGCCTGTTCGTCAACACTGATCAATGTTGGGATGCTGTCGGTCCAATATTGTATCGCTGACCCATCCATTCGCGTCGGGAACCAGATGATCGATGATCCATATGCAGCCCTTGGCCTGACCAGAACCGCTACTGCGGCAGATATCAAACAGGCCTACCGCAAACGCGTGCGCACCTCGCACCCCGACTTGCACCCCGATGACCCCAAGGCCGAGGCGCGGTTCAAGGCCGTGACAGCGGCGCATGACCTGCTGAAAGACCCGGACACCCGCGCCCGCTTTGATGCCGGCGAAATTGACGCCTCGGGTGCCGAACGCGCCCCCCGCACCTATTACCGCGATCACGCCGACGCCCCGGGACAGGGCTTCGGTCAAGGCAGGGGGTTCGACGATTTCGGCGATCCGTCGGATATCTTCGCCCATATCCTGCGGCAGCGCGCACGCGGCGGGGCCGGTGATCCCACTTTCACAGCCCCCGGGCAGGATCTGCGTTATACGCTGGAGGTGCCCTTCCTCGACGCCGTCCGGGGTGCCAAAACCAGAATCACCCTGCCCGACGGCAACGGGCTGGAGGTGCAGATTCCACGCGGCCTGAACGATGGTCAGACCCTGCGACTGCGCGGCCGCGGCGGGCCGGGCCATGGCGGCGGTCCTGCCGGCGATGCGCTGGTCACCGTGCAGGTCCGCCCCCACCCGGTGTTCCGGCGCGAGGGCGATGATATCGTCATCACCCTGCCCATCACCATCGACGAGGCGATCCTGGGCGCCAAGGTGACTGCCCCCACGATTGACGGCCCGGTCAATCTGACTGTCCCCAAAGGCGCCAGCAGCGGCCGCATCCTGCGCCTGCGCGGGCGCGGTGTGACGCGCGCAGGGGCTGGTCCGGACACGCCCGCAGGCGATCAGCGGGTTGAACTGCGCATTGTCGCCCCACCCGACATCGACACCAGCCTTTCGGACTTCATGACCGAATGGCGCAAAACCCACGCCCATGATCCGCGCAAAGAAATGATCTACGAGGCTGAAACATGACCGAACATTTCACCGAACCCCAAGCCATCGCCGCCGTTCCGG
>JANMDH010000057.1:0-7721 GCA_031376195.1 Gemmobacter sp.
GTTGATCAGGCTGCCGATGCCGAAACGCGCGCGCTCTGCAGGTTTGGGCGCAGGCTGTTTGGCGGCGGGAGCCTGAACGGCGGGACGCGAGACGGGTTGACCGGGCGAGCGGCTGACGGCGGCCTGCAAGCGGGCAAGCGCCTCAGCCGAGGGGGTGCCGGCGGCACGCGGGCGCGGGGCGACAAAGGTCGAGGCTTCGGCGTCGCGGGCCTGCACCGGTGCGGGGCGTTCGGCGGCGGGTTGCGGGCGGTAGGCGGGGGCCGGCACGTCATCGGCCTCAACCTCTTCGGTCTCTTGGCTGAAATCGACCGCGTCAAACAGGCTGGCCTCCTCGACCGCGACCTTTACCGGGGTGGGTGCCGCGGTCAAGGTCATCGGCACCTCGCGTTTCACCTCGGGGGTGGCGGGGGCGACGAAGGGTGTCAGGGGTGCGGCCATGCTGCGGCGTGCGACAGGTGCTTCGACCGCAGGGCGCTTGATGTCGATGCCGGTTGCGACGACGGACACGCGCAGGACGCCTTCCATGCTGGGGTCAAGCGTGGAGCCCACGATTATGTTGGCATCGGGGTCAACCTTGTCGCGGATGATATTCGCCGCCTCGTCCAGTTCGAACAAAGTCAGGTCATACCCGCCGGTGATGTTTATCAAAACACCCTTGGCGCCGTGGAGCGAGATTTCGTCCAGGAGCGGGTTGGCAATCGCCTTTTCAGCCGCCTGAACGGCGCGGTTTTCGCCAGTCGCTTCGCCCGTGCCCATCATCGCCTTGCCCATTTCGTCCATCACGGCGCGGACATCGGCGAAGTCGAGGTTGATCAGGCCGGGGCGGACCATCAGATCAGTGACACCCTTAACCCCTTGATACAGCACGTCATCGGCGAGCGCGAAAGCTTCGCTGAACGTGGTGCGTTCGTTGGCCAGCCGGAACAGGTTCTGGTTCGGGATGATGATAAGGGTATCGACGACCTTTTGCAGCGCCTCGATGCCCTCTTCGGCCTGGCGCATCCGCTTGGCGCCTTCGAACTGAAAGGGTTTGGTGACGACGCCCACGGTCAGGACGCCCAACTCACGCGCGGCTTGTGCGATGATCGGGGCCGCACCCGTACCCGTGCCCCCACCCATCCCGGCAGTGATGAAACACATATGCGCACCCGCCAGATGGTCAACGATTTCCTCGATCGTTTCTTCGGCGGCGGCGGCCCCGATGGTCGGACGCGCGCCCGCGCCCAAACCTTCGGTCACTTTCAGCCCCATCTGGATTTTCGACGTCGCACGGCTTTGCTGCAAGGCTTGCGCATCGGTGTTGGCCACAACGAATTCGACCCCTTCAAGGTTCTGGTCGATCATGTTGTTAACCGCGTTGCCGCCCGCCCCGCCGACGCCGAAAACCGTGATCCGCGGCTTCAGTTCATCTTTCGCGCCGTTCATCATCAGATTGAGTGCCATTGTGTTTTGCCTGCCCCTATTTGTGCCGCTATGTGCCGTTTTTTATTCTATCCGTTTTGCGCCTAATCCCCCCGCTAGGGGTGATCTGCACAGTGTTATCCCGAAGTTTATCCCCAAGCCCGCCTCAGGTCACGCAAAAACTTGGAAGGGCCGCAAGATATGGGGCAAATTAGTCGCATTTCAGCGGTATTTTGCCCCTTTGTCATCCTGTAGCGGTTCACCTGTTGTCCTTGAACCACTTGAAGGCCCGTTTCAGCGACCGTGCCGGATAGCGTTCTGCCGGAATTTCAAAGTCCCACCATTCGTCCTGCGGGTGCGCCGCGAACAGACACAGCCCCACTGCCCCCGAAAACGCCGGTCCCGTGATCGCCTGCGGCAGGCCCTGCACGCGCAAAGGCCGACCCAGCCGTACCCGTTGCCCCAGAATACGCGCGGCCAACCCGTCAAGCCCGGGGATCTGGCTCGCCCCCCCCGTCAGCACGATCTGCTGGCTCGGCAGGTGATCAAAGCCCGCCGCGTCCAGACGTGCCCGCACCTCTTCCAGAATTTCTTCCACGCGCGGCCGCATGATCCCGATCAGTTCCGTGCGGCTGACGCGGCGGCGGTCTTTTTCCCAATCGCCACTGTCGCCGCCCATTTCGATCATCTCACGGTCATCCATGCCCGTCGCATGCACCCCGCCGTGTTTCACCTTGATCTTTTCGGCCACCGCCAGTGGCACCTGCAGCCCTTTGGAAATGTCAGAGGTGATATGATCCCCCCCCATCCGCACCGAATCCGCATAGATCATGTGGCGCTTGATAAAGATGGAAATGCCCGACGACCCGCCCCCCAGATCAATGCAGGCCGCCCCCAGTTCCTGTTCATCCTCGACCAGAGTCGAAATGCCCGACACATAGGCCGATGATGCAATCCCCGCCAATTCCAGATCACAGCGCTGCACGCAATGCAGCAGGTTCTGCACCCCGCTGTTTTCCACCGTCAACAGATGCAGATCGCACGCCAGCCTGTTGCCGATCTGCCCGCGCGGATCGCCCAGCCCGGAACGGTGATCCAGCGCAAAGTTCACCGGCTGCGCATGCAGCACATCGCGCCCCGGCCCGATGTCGGGCACATCGCAATTCGCCAGAACCCGCGCCACGTCCTGTTCCGTCACCACGCTGTCCTGCAAGGCCAATTCGCCCGCCAGCCCGTAACTGCGCGGCTCCGCCCCCGAAAAGCAGGCGATCACATGATCGACCCGCACCTTCGCCATCTTCTGCGCCGCCTGCACCGCAGTGCGGATCGCCCGCTCCGTCTCGTTCATCACGTCGATCTCGCCAAAGCTGACCCCGCGCGACCGCGTCGTCGCCGCCCCGATGATCCGGAACGACGACTGCCCCGCCATCGACCCCACCCCGTCCGCCTCGCGCAGCTTTTCCGGCCCGTCAAAACGCAGGATCAAACAGGCAATCTTGCTCGACCCCACATCCAGAATGGCAATCACGCCGCGTTGCATGGCGGCACGCCGCATGTGACGCATGGCCCGTTGGGTTTGGTACAGATCGGTCATAGCTCGTTCTCCACGGTCAAAAGGCCCTTGTCGCGGCGCAGTTCGGTCAGGGCACGGGGGGCAAGTCGCAAGGTCGGACGCGCGGCCAGCCGCAGGTCCACAGTCAAAAGGTCACGCTCCAGCAGCTTTTCCGCGGCGTCCAGGACGATCAGGCGTTGCAGCGCGGCCAGCGGGTCGATTTCCGGCAAAAGGATGCGTTGATCCCGGTCCAGCACCAGATCCCAACGCCGTTCGCCCATCCGCACAACGCCCCGAAGGCGCGGCAAAAGCGGCCCCGCAGCGGCGATCAGCGCCCGCGCCTCCGGCACCGCAGCGTCGGCCCCGTCGCCCACGATAAGGGGAAGGTCAGACCGGTCTTCGCGCGATACCAGCATCGCCACCCGCCGTCCGTCCTTGTCCAGCAGATCAAGGCCCTCGGCTTTGCGCCAGATGATCACGGGCTCGCGTTCGGTGATCGTCACCTGCAACACGCCCCCCGACCGGATCGCAAGGTCCGCCCCCGCCACCGCATCAAGCGTTTCGATCCGCCCCCGCGCCGCATCCAGATCCAGATCAAAGCTCGACTGCGGCAGGTTCACCGCAGCAATTTCGCGCACCGCATCGGCAAGTCCCGGGTTCGCCCCGTCCACCGCCATCAGCGTCACCATGAATTCAGGCCGCTGTTCCACCGTTTCGCGCAGATCGGTCCAGCTTTGCGCCATCGCCGCCCGCCGCCCGTCGTTGTTCAGGTACAGCCCCACTGCGAAGGCCATCGCAAAGGCCGGAACCCCCACCCGCATCAGCGCCCGGAACACCGGCGTCAGCCACAGCCGCTGCATCCGGTAGGCCCATTTGCTCGGCGCCGGGTCGCGCCGCATGCCCGGTTCAGGGTCTGCTTTGCGGAACGGGTTCAACGATCGCATGACGCATCCTTTACCAGCCAGTCGCACAGCGCCGGAAAGGTGATCCCCACATGCCCCGCCTGTTCCGGCGACAGGCTCGTCGGCGTCATGCCCGGCTGCGTGTTCGTCTCCAGCAGGATAAGGCCCGCCAATCCACGCGCCGCGTCCCAGCGGAAATCCGTCCGGCTCAAGCCCCGGCAGCCCAGCGCCTGATGCGCCCGCAGCGCATAGTCGAGGCAAGCCTCCGTAATTTCTGCAGGCACATCCGCCGGCAGCACATGGCTTGATCCACCCGGCACATATTTCGCCTCATAGTCATACCAGCCGCCAGTAATGATGTCGGTCACGCACAACGCCCGGTCCCCCAGCACTGATGCCGTCAGTTCCCGCCCCGGCACATATGCCTCCACCATCACCATCGCAGGCATCGACGCGGCCAATCGTGGCGCGTTCGACCCCTCGCGCACGATATACACGCCGACCGATGACCCTTCGTTGTTCGGTTTCACCACATAGGGCAGCGCCATCACATGACCCGCCTCCACCGCGTCACGCGACGCGATCAGGCTGTCCACCACCGGCAGACCCGCCGCCCGGAACGCATCCTTCGCCCGCGCCTTATCCATGGCAATCGCGGATGCCAGCACCCCCGAATGCGTATATGGAATGCGCAGCCATTCCAGAATGCCCTGAACGCAGCCATCTTCGCCCCAGCGGCCGTGCAGGGCGTTGAAACAGACGTCGGGTTTGATTTCAGACAAACGCACAGCAAGATCGGGGCCGCAATCGACCTCGATAACGTCGCTATATCCCGCCTTGCGCAGCGCCCCGGCACATTCGTGCCCTGTAGACAATGACACCTCCCGCTCTGCGGAAAGCCCCCCCATCAAAACTGCGACACGCGGCATCCTGCTCGATGCGCCCGCCATTTTCGCCTCAACCCGGGCCTCTGACGTGCCCGTTTTCTTATTTTTCTGCGGCCAGTTCGCCGACCCGCATGATTTCCCACTCTAACGTGATCCCGCTGTGTTGGAAAACCTTTTTTCGCACCTCTTCGCCCAAACCTTCCAGATCGGTGGCAGTTGCCCCACCCGCATTGATCAGAAAGTTCGGATGCTTCGCCGACATCTGCGCCCCGCCCCGCACCGCCCCCCGCAAACCCGCCGCATCGATGACCTTCCACGCCTTCAGGTCGTGCCTGTCGTCCGCCTGCCCCGTCGACGAAAACCCCGCCGGATTGCGAAAGGTCGACCCTGCGGATCGGTCCTTTGTCGGCTGCGTCGCATCCCGCTTTGCCAGCTGATCCGCCATCCGCGCCTCCAGCATCGCCGGATCGCCCCGTTCGGCGTGAAACGTCGCCCCGATCACCACCCAGCCTTCGGGCAGATCAGATGCACGATAGCGCAGGTTCAGGTCCGCCGCCGCCAACGTCACCAAATCCCCCGCCCGCGTCACTGCCTGCACCGATACCAGATGATCCGCCACATAAGATCCGTAACAGCCCGCGTTCATCCGCACCGCCCCGCCGATACTGCCCGGAATGGTGCGCAGAAAGGTCAGGTCCAGACCCGCCTCCGCCGCCCGCCGCGCCACATGCGCATCCAGCGCCGCCGCACCCGCCGTCACGGTATTGCCCGCAACCTCAATCCCGTTGAACCCCCGCCCCAACCGGATCACGATCGCCCTTATCCCGCCGTCCCGCACGATCAGATTGCTGCCGACCCCCATCGGAAAAACTGGAGTGGCCGGGTCCAGCCCCGCCAGAAACCCGCACAAATCCGCCACATCCGCAGGCTGGAACAGCCAGTCCGCAGGTCCCCCCACCCGCAGCCATGTCAGGTCGGCAAGGGGCCGCTGCGGGGTCAACGTGCCGCGCACATCAGACAGCCTCATTCCGCAGGCCCCACCGTCCGCTTCACCCAGCGCCACAGATAAATCAGCGGCCAGCGCAACACGCTCGCCCCCGCCGCCAGAACCGCGATGCCCCAATAAGGCCCGTTCGTCCAGGTCACCCAGCCCAGCAGCGGCACCCCCACCGCGATCAGCGCATAAGCCGCCCGCCAGTGGTGATCCCGGCTTGGGAACATCGCAATCACATTGGCAAGGATCAGCCAGAGGCTGGCAAAAACAAGCGGCCAGCTCATTTCAGATCCCCCGGTGCGGGATCATCCGGCGGCAGGCTGACGGGCAATCCCATCGCCTTTTTCGCAAAATAGATCAACGGATTGCGGAACATCGACGCAAAGGCGAACACCCCCAACAGCGCGATCCAGACCCCGAAATCATAGGCCAGCCACCCGATCAGAACCGGGGCCAGCACCAAAAGCGTGATCCCCGGCGGATACTGCCTGCGCATCGGCAGCATTGCGGTGATGGCCGACGCGAAAATCCACAGGCATCCCGCGACCAGTGACCAGCTCATGGCGTGCCCTTTGTGATCCACGGGGTCGTCATGCGGCCTTCCCCATCAGCCGGGCAGGCAGGCCCGTCGCCCAGCCCGAAATCGTGCCCGCCCCAAGGCAAACCACCAGATCGCCCGGACGTGTCTGTTCCCTCACCAGCCGGGCCAGATCATCCTCGTCATTCACCGCCCGCGCGTGCCGATGCCCATGCGCGATAAGCCCCGCCACCAGATCATCCCGCGACGCCCCTGCAATCGGGTCTTCCCCCGCCGCGTACACTTCCGCAATCGCCACCACGTCCGCCTCGTTGAAACAAGTGCAGAAATCCTCGAACAGGCTGCTCAGCCTTGTATAGCGGTGCGGCTGATGCACCGCGATGATCCGGCCTTTCGTCGATTGCCGCGCCGCCCGCAGCACCGCTGCAATCTCCACCGGATGGTGCCCGTAATCGTCGATGATCGTGACCCCGTTCACCTCCGCCACTTTGGTAAAGCGCCGGTTCACCCCGGCAAATCCCGCCAACGCCTCGCGGATTTCGTCCCGCTTCATCCCCAGATGCCGCGCCACCGCCACAGCGGCCAGGGCGTTGGATACATTATGATCCCCCGGCATCGGCAGGGTCATGCCTTCGATCATCGCCCCCTCGCCCTCGCCCTGCAACGCCACGTCGAAATGTGCCACGCCATCCACGTAAGTCAGGTTCATCGCCCGCACATCCGCCTGCGCGTTAAAGCCGAATGTCACCACCCGCCGGTCCGTCACGCGTCCCACCAATGCCTGCACCTCCGGATGATCCGTGCAGCACACCGCCAGCCCATAGAACGGAATGTTCGACACGAAATCCAGAAACCCCTTGCGCAGATTGTCGAACGTGCCCCAGTGTTCCATGTGTTCCGGGTCGATGTTCGTCACGATCGCAATCGTCGCGGGCAGCCGGTTGAACGATCCGTCGCTCTCGTCCGCCTCGACCACCATCCATTCCCCCGCCCCGGCCCGCGCGTTCGACCCATAGGCGTGGATCACCCCGCCATTGATCACCGTCGGGTCAAACCCGCCCTTGTCCAGCAAGGTGGCCACCATCGTTGTTGTCGTCGTCTTGCCATGCGTGCCCGCAATCGCGATGTTGCTGCGCATCCGCATCAGTTCTGCCAGCATTTCCGCCCGCCGCACCACCGGCAGACCCCGCAGCCGCGCCTCTTCCAGTTCCGGGTTACCCTTCTTGATCGCCGATGAAATCACCACCACCGCCGCCTGCCCGATGTTTTCCGCCCGCTGCCCTTCAAAGACCACCGCACCCAAACCGACCAGCCTGTCCGTGATCTTGGACGCCTTCGCATCCGACCCCTGCACCTGGTAGCCCAGCGTCATCAGAACCTCGGCGATCCCCGACATCCCGATCCCCCCGATCCCCACGAAATGGATCGGCCCCAGTTCCATCGGCAG
>JANMDH010000070.1:0-1675 GCA_031376195.1 Gemmobacter sp.
CCACGGCAAGGGTCAGCGTGGCGTGATCCACATCGCCCGTCGTCAGCGTGTCCAAGGCGGCCTGCGCATCGGTGACAGCAGTGACCACATCTTCACGCGCCACCTCAGCCTCCACTGCCTCGGCTTCGGCGGTTTGCGCCACCAGCAGGGCGGCAAGCGTTTCGCTGCCCACCGTGGCGGCCAGCGTTTTCAGGGCTTCGGCTGTTGTGGGCGGCGTATCGGTTTTGGTCAGGGACCGCAGTGCCGCAATCTGTTCGCGCGCCGCCTCGGCCCGCGCCCGGATGCCCGCAATACGGACGTCTGCCGCGCGCAGTGCGGCTTGCGCCACCTTCAGCCCCTGTTCCGCAGCGGTAATGTCGGCGGCAGGCGTGATGTCGGACGGTGGCAGGCGGTCGGTCAAAAGGCCGATCGCACCAAGCGAAAGCGTTTCCGGTGCTTTCACATCCAAAGCCTCGGCATAGGTGTTCAGCGGCAGGTCCGGGATTACCACTTCATGCGATCCGGCGGGCAGATCGAGCTTCACGACACGCTCCACCGAAGCCCCGGTCGGATAAAGCGTGACCTTGGTCACGACACTGGAGGCGGTAAAGGTTTCGGCACGGATCGGGGCGGTGGATATAAGCAGCAGGGCGATGGCAAAACGGGTCATCATAAGTCCTTTCAATAGCGCATTTGTCCTGTTTGGACGGCGATCAATTCACGATCCTTGGCAGACCGGCAGAATAATTTTGCCCGTTGTCACGATTGGTCGATGCGGCGGCAAGACGAAAGTCGAAGAAAGTGGGGAAGGCAATGTGAACCTTTTAACCGGCGTTTAACCAAGCCGTGCCAGATTTGACGCATGAAAATGGTGCGGATCAGTTTTGAAGTCCCGGAGGGCACTGTGGCCGCCCTGCGGGCGACGGCCGATATGCAGGCGTTGACGGTCGGATCCGTTCTTCGGTCGGCGGTCAGGGCGGAACTGCGGCGCTGTGCCACGCGCGCGAAGTCACCCGCAAGGGTGGACGAGCATCATCTGGCGCATCTGCGGGCCATGTTTGCGCCGGATTTTTCGGCCGCGCGCAACTGGGCGGACCTTGCGGATCGACTTTGGTTGAAGGGGGCCGCGTTCCGCGAAGCCGGTGGCGGCCTCGCGTTGTTTCAGCGCAGCAGCGGCGCGCGGATCTGCAAGGCGTCGGATATAGGCTGCAGCCTGCAGGTTCTTGCGCGCTGATTTCGCGCTCCGTTTCCGGGGGAAAGATCGGGCTACCGTTTCGGGCCGACCGAAACAACAGCGCCGGATGAAACCGACATCATCGCCTAGGCACCGCGCTCATCCACCCTGCGGGTGACTTCGCTTTTCGCGCCTTCCTTGTGCTGGTCAGGCGCGTTGCGACCCAGCCCTAACCCTTTTTCAGACACTTCGCCCCCAGCAGTTCCGCGATCTGCACCGCATTCAGGGCTGCCCCTTTGCGCAGGTTGTCCGACACGACCCACATCGAAATGCCGTTGTCGATCGTGCTGTCCTGCCGGATGCGGCTGACATAGGTCGCATAGTCGCCAACGCAATCGATCGGCGTGATGTAGCCACCCGCTTCGCGCTTATCGACAACCATCACCCCCGGTGCCTCGCGCAGGATATCGCGCGCTTCGTGTTCGTCCAGAAAATCGTGATATTCGACGTTGATCGCTTCGG
>JANMDH010000080.1:0-21582 GCA_031376195.1 Gemmobacter sp.
GTTGGAAATGTATGTCGATCAAGTGTTTTGCTTTACACCGAAGGGCGACGTGATCCAGTTGCCACGTGGGGCGACACCGCTTGACTATGCCTATGCGATTCACACGCGGATCGGGAACGCCTGCGTATCAGCCAAGATTGATGGCATCCGGGTGCCACTCTGGACCCGCCTTAAGAATGGCCAATCTGTGGAAATCATTACGGCGGAAGGGCAGCGCCCGCAATCCAGCTGGATCGACATCGTAACCACGGGCCGCGCCAAAGCGGCGATCCGGCGGTCCCTGCGGGAAGAGGATAGGGGCCGGTTCGTCAAACTGGGCCAGGAACTGGCACGGGCGGCGTTTGACCACGTGGGGAAAAAGGCGACAGACAAGGCCCTGCGCACGGCGGCCAAGATGATGGGCCTGGGGGACGAATCTGATCTGATGGCGCGGATCGGAAGTGCCGAAATTGCAGCGCGGCGTGTGGTCGAAATCTTGTATCCCGAACTTGCGCGATCCCCGGCAGACGAAGTAGATGCCAATCGACCCGTTGTCGGCCTGTTGGCGGATCAATCATTCCGCCGCGCGAAATGCTGCCAGCCTGTACCTGGTGAACGAATCGTCGGCGTCACCTATCGCGGGCAGGGCGTGGTCATCCACACCATTGACTGCTTGGCGCTGGAAGAATTCGAAGAACAACCAGAACGCTGGATCGACCTGCAATGGCAGGCGGGCCGTCATGCCCCCGTCTACACCGTCAGTCTGAATGTAACGATTTCCAACGATGCTGGCGTTTTGGGGCGGATTTGCACGCTGATCGGTGAACAAAAGGCAAATATTTCGGATTTGCACTTTGCGGATCGCAAACCTGACTTCTATCGTCTTATTGTTGACGTCGATTTGCGCGACCTTGAGCATCTGCACACTGTCATGACCGCACTTGAAGCCGAGACGGATGTGGCCCAGATAGCAAGGCACAGGGATTTGACGCGCAAGCCCTGAAAAGTTAGGCAGTTATACGTGTTCAAAAGACGTGACAGACGGTCCTTTACGCGTATCCTGCGCGAGTTTTTCTATCCACGCGGAGGGATTGTCCGCGCGACCCGTTATGTCCTTCACCGAATGCGCCGCCTGCCGGACCGTCCGCACAGGGTTGCGCGGGGGGTTTTTGCCGGTTCGCTGATCGGATTTCTGCCTTTGCCGGGATTGCAGTTTCTGGCGGCCTGGGGGGCTGCGCGACTGATCCGGGGGAATGTGTTTGCAGCTCTTCTGGGGACTTTCAACACCAACCCGCTGACAACACCGTTTTTTGCCGTTTTCGCGATAACACTCGGCCATTGGATCACCGGGGTTAAAGCCCCCCTTTCTGCCGAAGCAATCGGGCGTGCCTTTGGTCATGCAGGGCGCGATATCTGGATCAATATCAAGGCACCGTTCACGGATCATGTTGCTAACTGGGACGGTCTTATCCAGTTCTGGAACAACATCTATGTACCTTATTTTGTTGGCTCGCTGATCCCCGGTCTCGTGCTCAGCATCATTGCCTATTATGTGACGATCCCTCTAGTCGAAGCCTATCAAAAATCGCGCGAGGCGAAATCGCATGAGCGCAATGAAAAGCGTAGCAAATGGCGCAAGACGATTGCAGAAACAGCCTTGCGTTTGAAAGGTAAGGCGGACAGCGAAGGTGCTGGCGAGCCCTGATAAGGAAAGACGGAAAAGATGGCGGGACTGGGGAAACTGCGGCTCGGGGTCAACATCGACCATGTGGCAACGCTGCGCAATGCGCGCGGGTCGGAATGGCCTGACCCGCTGCGCGCAGCGCTGCTGGCAGAAGAGGCGGGGGCCGATGGCATCACCGCACACTTGCGCGAAGACCGCCGCCACATTCGTGATGCAGACATCGAAGCGTTGATGGCCGGGCTGACGGTGCCTTTGAACTTTGAATGTGCAGCAACCGACGAAATGCAGGCACTTGCGCTGCGACTGCGCCCGCACGCCATTTGTCTGGTGCCCGAAAAGCGCGAAGAACGCACGACCGAGGGCGGGCTGGACGTGGCCGGGGATGAAAATCGGCTGGTCGATTTCATCGCACCTTTGCGCGCTGCGGGATGCCGCGTGTCGATGTTCATCAGTCACGACCCCCGCCAGATTGAGGCGAGCGCACGGATCGGGGCAGCCGTCGTTGAATTGCACACCGGGCTATACTCCGACCTGCATGCGGAAGGCCGGATGGCCGAGGCAGAAGCTGAACTGACGGCCCTGCGCCGGGCGGCTGCGTTTGCCCATGCGGCAGGGTTGGAGGTGCACATGGGCCACGGCCTGACCTATGATAATGTGGAATCGATCGCAGCAATCCCGCAAGTGATGGAATTGAACATCGGGCATTTCCTGATCGGCGAGGCGGTCTTTCTTGGCCTTGGGCCCGCAATCGAAGAAATGCGCCGTCGGATCGATGTGGCCCGGCGATAGGCGAGGCTAAGGTTTGTGCCGTGGCCATAGCTTAAGCGCGCTGACATCGATCAAGGCACCTTGGCGGGTTTCGGGCACAATGGCTTGAAAGGCCGCCACCAACTGCGTCCGACTTATGTTGCCCGTTGCCAGGCGGCTGGGGCTGGGATGATCCGTTTCGGGAAAGCCAAAAGCCGGATTGGAGTTGACTTCATATATTTCGGGCCTGCCATCCACCAGGCCGAAATCGACACGGCCATAAGTGCAGCCACAAATATCGGTCACTTGGCGGATCAAGTCGGTATGGGGATAGTCGACCATTTCCGCCAGCTCCGTCGCGTAGGTTTCTTCAGACGCAAGCCCCTTGACGCCATTTTTTGCCATCCACGCGTCATCGTTGACGGAAAGGGCGCGGAAGACGCGGTCGCCAATGCGATAAGCCGCGTGTTTTTGGAAATGCCCGATCTTGGGGTCTGCAGCGGCCCGATATTCAATGAAACCAAGGTCCGTCACCGTGTAGCCCACTGCCAACGCCTGTTCCAACGCAACTGCAGCCTCATCCGTATCGTGCAACAGATCGGTTATAACCCCCCGATGCGCCGCCAGACTGCGTAGGAAAACAGGGAAACGGGTGGGGATTTCGCCAAAAGCCGGCAGCCAACATGTATAGCGATTGATCCCCATTGCGTGCAGGGTGCGGATCAAAGGCGCGCGTGTCAAAAAACGGCGCGGGTCGTTCAGAACGGGCATACCCACCGCTACCAATGCATCCCGCCGTGAGGCAGCCAATTCGATCAGCCAAGGATGAACCCGGTCAAAATCCGCCAGCACCCACGCGCCCTGCGGCAAGGCCTGTTCTGCCAAGAATTTGTCCCACGGCATGTGTTCCAGATGAATGCCGACCGCCTGCAATGCCGGGACCAGCCTTTTGGTCGTGCCAACATACCGCGCCGTCGTCACGACATAAATATTCTTGGCCAAAATTAAGTCCTTTACGGCAGCCTGATTGACAGCCGGCGTATGCCATGTAACCGTTTGCTATTATCATTTATGCAGTGGAGGTTGCCTTGAAAAGCATCAAACTTGATCAGACCAAACTTTTGGGATTTCGCCTTACCACCAAAGTGGACGGCGGCGTTGTTGTCGCCAGCAAAGTTGGTGGAAAGATCGGCACCAAGCCGGTCGGGCAAACCTCGACACGTTAGACGTTGTGCGCAAAGGCCTGATTCTTGGCCAACATTTTTGAAAGAATGAAGCACCAATGACGAATATGATCAATCCAGCCGCACTGCTCGGATTCCGGCTTGCAAACCGCGCGGACGACAAAACCATCCCGACGCCCGCGACCAGCAAGGTTGGAACCAAAGGTGGTGGCGGCACCACCCTGACCGGTGCCATCAGTGATCAGGATGCAGACGTACTGTTCAACCAGCAGTAAGTTGGCATGGTTTTTGCTATTGGCTCCGCCACCCTTTGAGTAGGCGGGGCCATTCTATTGGTTGGCAAGTCTGGTCCGGGCGGTTAGTGACACCGCCCCCATCAGGCGTGGGTTTCTTGATGGTAGGGCGACCTCATCACCGAGCATTTCATGGGGCTGAATTTTGATTTGTATGCACGATTTTCTGCCTAGTTCAGCGCGCGCCAGACTAGCCGACGCAAATATGCATTTGGCTTTGGCCGATAGTCTTTCGCATCTGGCCGATGCAGTTGCCCAGACTGACCCCGAACTGTCGATTGATCTGCAATTCCAGGCCAACACAATCCGCGCAGGCGGGCGTGTGCCACCGTTGACATTCGCGCTATACTATCGGCTCACGCTTGCCTTGATGAAGGACGATCGCGCGGGGGCGCGGGAGTTTGTGGCGCAAATGGCCGCCAACGGCCCACGGCGGCACAATCGACTGCTGCTTGTTACGGGTACCCAGACGGCGATGCCGCTGGTTCACCAGATCGCTACCGAAGGCGACCCGCTGCTGAATTTCGCCCCGGTATCTGATGTCATCGCTACCGAATTCGCAGGCCTGCTGGATCAAGGCTTTGCCCTGATGCAGACCCATCTATCGGAGCTGAAGGAGGAGATCGACGTCATTGTGCATGAAATTCTGCTGGGGCATGCGCAAGAAGGCGCGATGATCGAGTTCGACGGGGCGTCCCATTATCAATACTGGGGTCTGCTGATGCTAAACCCCAAGCACCACAAGACACCTTTGGCGGTGGTGGAGGTGTTGGCCCATGAATGCGCGCATTCCTTGTTGTTCGGGCTGACGATTGAAGAACCGCTGGTGCTGAACCCGGACAGCGAAACATTTGTATCGCCTCTCCGTCCCGATCCACGCCCGATGGACGGCATTTATCATGCAACTTTCGTGTCGGCTCGAATGGCGTATGCAATGGAACGCATGGCCCTTGCCGCCGATCTGTCCGAGGCTGACCGACAGGCGGCAAAGTCCGCCGCCGCAACAGACCGCGCGAATTTCGCCTCGGGTCTTTCGGTGGTTCGGGCACATGGACGGCTTTCGGCAACGGGTGCTGCAATCATGGCGTCCGCCGAGGCGTGGATTTCCGGTTGATCCGCGTGTATGGCTGCGCAATGATCCTTGGCATCGGCACCGACCTTGCAAACATCGACCGAATCGAGGCGACCTTGGTGCGCTTTGGTGATCGTTTTCGTAACCGCGTGTTCACGGAACGCGAACAGACCAAGGCGGAAGGGCGGCGCGCGGTGGCAGCGACTTATGCGAAACGCTGGGCTGCGAAAGAGGCGTGCTCCAAGGCGCTTGGCACCGGTTTGCGCATGGGAATTAGTTGGAAGGACATGGCGGTATCAAATCTGGGCAGCGGGCAGCCGGAGATGCATCTGACGGGATGGGCGGCGGAACGGTTGGCGCAGATGACGCCTGCGGGGCATCAGGCCATCGTGCATGTTACGTTGACGGATGATCATCCATGGGCACAGGCCTTTGTGGTCATTGAGGCACGGGCCTTATAGCCAGTCCCGCAGGATGGGAATCAAAGGCAGATCGGCGGCAGGCATCGGATAGTCGCGCAACTTTTCGGGGCGCACCCACGCCAGCGCCTGCCCCTCGACCCCCCGCGCAATCCCGTCCCATTTACGGCAGGCGAACAGCGGCATCAGCAGGTGAAAATCGGGATAAGTGTGGCTGGCAAAGGTAAGCGGGGCAAGGCAGGACGCCCATGTGTCGATACCCAGTTCTTCGCGCAATTCACGGATCAATGCCGCTTCGGGCGTCTCGCCGGGTTCGACCTTGCCACCGGGAAATTCCCATAGTCCTGCCAAGGATTTGCCTTCAGGCCTTTGGGTCAGCAGCACCCGGCCATCCTGGTCGATCAGGGCAACCGCCGAAACCAGAAGCGTTCTCACGACCGATAGTCGGCGTTGATGTCAATGTAGCGGTGCGTCAGATCGCAGGTCCAGATCGTTCGGGCATACCGTCCAAGCCCCATGTCCACATGGATGACCAGATTGTCACCCTTCATGTAAGCCGCTGCCGCCTCTTCACTGTAGGCCTTGGCGCGCCAACCTTTTTCGGCCACCAACACATCGCCAAAGCGGATCGTCAGGCGGTCGCGGTCGGCCACAGCCCCGGATTTGCCCACCGCCATCACGATGCGGCCCCAGTTCGGATCCTGTCCGGCAATCGCCGTCTTGACCAAGGGTGAATTGGCAATTGCCAAAGCCACCCGCCGTGCATCGCCGTCACTTTGCGCCCGTGTCACGCGCACCTCGACGAATTTCGTGGCCCCTTCACCGTCTTTTACAACCTGATGCGCAAGGTTCATCATCACGCTGCGCAGCGCGGCCTGAAAAGCCTTGGCCACCGCACCACGAACCGGCTTTGCGGCACTTTTGCCCGTCGCGCACAGCAGCAGCGCGTCAGAGGTTGAGGTGTCACTGTCAACCGTGATTGCATTGAATGTCTGGTCAACCTCCGCCGACAGCATCTTCTGCAGTGTGGCAGGTGAAATCGTGGCATCGGTGAAAATGTAGACCAGCATCGTCGCCATATCCGGCGCGATCATGCCAGATCCTTTGGCAATTCCGGAAATGTGGATCGTGCCGCCCTCACCTTCGATCGTGGCACTGGCCCCTTTGGCAAAGGTATCCGTCGTCATGATGGCCTGTGCTGCCATGTTTATACCGCCCTGCGACAGGCCGGCCACAAGCTGCGGAATTGCATTGGTGATCCGGTCATGCGGCAAAGGTTCGCCAATCACCCCGGTAGAGGAAGTGAAGACGCGGCTTGGTGGCAGACCCAGTGCGGATGCCACCCCACCGGAAATGGCGGCAACCGATGCCTCGCCCAGTTTTCCGGTAAAGGCGTTGGAATTGCCGGAATTCACCACAATCGCTGCGCCCGTCCCGCGTGGCACTCGGGCCGCCAACTTGGCTTGGCAATCGCGCACACAGGCCGCCCGCGTGGTCGACCGGGTGAACACCCCTGCCACTGAAGTGCCAGGCGCAAGATGCACCAGCATCACATCACGCCGATTGGCATATCGCACCCCTGCCTCGACGCTCGCAAAGCGCGCGCCGTCGATCACGGGCAAATCAGGGAACGACGCCGGGGCGAGCGGCGACACCGGCTTGGCCGCTGCCTTGGCCTTTTCAGCCTTCACTTCTTTGCCCACGCCGCGCAGCTTTTGCAGCTGCTTTTTCAGGTCTTTCGCCTCGGCCTTCCAATCGGTCTTTGCCATCGCGTCGTTCCCCTGTTGCCGTTTTACTTCGGCAGAATCGCTTCATCTTTCAGAACCGACGGATTGAACGCGTCCCCGGGTCGCACAATCGTTGCTGACGCTGTCAGGGCATCAATATGCACCTGCAGCGCCTTGGTTTCGATCTCACTCGCCAATTCTTCGCGCAGATCATCGAGTGACGGCGCCGCAGCAATGCGGGTTTCATCCAGCTTTACAAGATGCCAGCCGAATTGCGTTTCAATCGGCCCTGCCACGTCGCCCACTTTCAGGCCAACAACTGCATCCTCGAAAGGTTTTACCATCATCCCCAGACCGAACCAGCCCAGATCGCCCCCATTTGCCGCCGATCCATCCGACGAATTCGCCTTGGCGAGTTCCGCAAAATCGGTACCGCCGTCAATCTGGGTTTTCAACTCAGCCGCTTTTTCCTGACTGTCCACCAGAATATGCGATGCCCGGTATTCCGTGCCCGGCACCAGGTCCTTGATCCGCAATTCGTAAGCCGCTTGAATCGACTCATCCGTCACAGCCGTATCGACAACCTGTTGCAGTTCGATGGCAGACACATAGCCGCGCCGCTGATTTTCGAGCGTGAGCGTGTCGCGTTTGGACACCTTACCCGCCGCCGCCTGTTCCAACGTCGTCTGCTGCACCAGTTGATCGAGGATTCCTTTGTACAGAACCGCATCTTCCAGTGTCTTGTACTGGTCCGGCAGTGTATCGCGCAGGGCAACCATATGACCCAGCGTGATGTCCGTGCCATTCACTGTCGCCACAACCGTCTCTGCGGTCAGACCCAGTTCGGCGGCTGTCACAACCTGGGCCGCAGGCGCAGCTTCGGCGGTGGGTGCTTCGGTCGAGGCGTCTTGTGCATAGATGGGCGCAGACCAGCCGATGATCAGCGCAAGAACCGAACTACCTGCCAGCAACTTAGATTTCAGCATATCACCTTCTCCTGATCAGCCAGCCTGTGGGCCACGGCACGTTGACTATGGCGCAGGCTTTCCTTACATCGCGGGGGTCGCGTAGGGCAGGGTCTTGCGCCTTTCTTGGTCCTTCTAGGGAAGCAAGATCAGGCGGGCAAGCCCAAGCCGTACAAGATCATGTCAGGCAGGGCTTGGGATGGTGGAAACGACCACGCGAGGGAAATATGCTGGGTCTTGGAACGCTTGCAAAAAAGGTCTTCGGATCGCCGAATGACCGCAAGGTGAAATCAGTTCGCCCCTTGGTCGATGCAATCAACGCACTGGAGCCTGAATTTCAGGCGCTGAGCGATGATGCGATCAAAGCCAAGACCGCCGATTTTCAGCGCCGGGTGCAAGGCGGCGAGTCGCTTGATGATCTGCTGCCCGAAGCATTCGCCAACTGCCGTGAAGCCGCGCGCCGCGCCTTGGGCCTGCGGGCGTTTGATGTGCAGCTGATGGGCGGGATTTTCCTGCACCAGGGCAATATCAGCGAAATGAAAACCGGCGAAGGTAAAACCCTTGTCGCCACCCTGCCCGTTTATCTGAACGCACTTGCAGGCAAGGGCGTGCATGTCGTGACGGTGAACGACTATCTTGCCAAACGCGATGCCGAATGGATGAGCAAGGTCTACGGTGCCTTGGGCCTGACGACGGGCGTGGTTTATCCGTTCCAGACCGATGTCGAAAAGCGGGCCGCCTATCGCTGTGACATTACCTATGCGACGAACAACGAACTCGGATTCGATTACCTGCGCGACAACATGAAATCACGCATCGAAGACATGATGCAGCGCGGGCATTTCTATGCCGTCGTGGATGAAGTGGACAGCATCCTGATCGACGAGGCGCGCACACCGCTAATCATTTCGGGCCCATCGGATGACCGGT
Organism: Gemmobacter sp.; assembly: GCA_031376195.1. GTDB lineage: Bacteria > Pseudomonadota > Alphaproteobacteria > Rhodobacterales > Rhodobacteraceae > JANPIX01. The sequence goes on from JANMDH010000080.1 coordinate 9,001, forward strand.
CTGATCTGTACCAGAAAATCGACGCGATCATGCCCGAAGTGTTGCCCGAACATTCCAAACTGGATGAAAAGGCGCGGTCCGCCATCTACACCGATGAAGGCAATGAATTCATCGAACAGCGGCTGGCATCCAACGGTCTGCTGCCGGATGGCCAGTCACTTTACGATCCTGAAAGCACGACGCTGGTCCACCATGTGACCCAGGCGTTGCGGGCGCATAAACTGTTCCACCGCGATCAGAATTATATCGTGCGCGATGACGAAGTGGTGCTGATCGACGAATTCACCGGACGCATGATGAAGGGGCGCCGCTTGTCGGAAGGTCTGCATCAGGCAATCGAAGCCAAGGAACACGTCACGATCCAGCCGGAAAATGTGACCCTCGCTTCGGTGACGTTTCAGAATTACTTCCGTCTTTACAACAAACTGGCTGGCATGACCGGCACTGCCTTGACCGAAGCGGAAGAATTTTCCACGATTTACGGGCTTGGCGTGGTTGAAGTGCCGACCAACCGCCCGATCCAGCGCAAGGATGAACACGATCAGGTTTATCGCACCGCGCGTGAAAAGTATGCCGGCGTGGTGACGTCGATCAAAGAGGCGCATGCCAACGGGCAACCGCTTCTGGTGGGCACGACCTCAATCGAAAAGTCCGAAGCGCTATCCGAAATGCTGAAGGCGGAAGGCATCGTTCACAACGTTCTGAACGCCCGCCAGCATGAACAAGAAGCACAGATTGTCGCCGATGCGGGCAAATTCGGGGCCGTCACCATTGCAACCAACATGGCAGGCCGGGGCACTGACATTCAGTTGGGCGGCAACGTCGAAATGATCGTTATGCAGGCCATTGCGGCAGACCCGCATCTGCACCCTGATGAGGTTCGCGCCCGGATCGAGGCCGAACATGCCGAAGAAAAGGCCAAGGTTCTGGCGGCAGGTGGTCTATTCGTTCTGGCCACGGAACGCCATGAAAGCCGCCGTATCGACAACCAGTTGCGCGGTCGGTCTGGCCGTCAGGGCGACCCGGGAAAGTCGTCGTTTTTCCTGTCATTAGAAGACGATCTGATGCGCATCTTCGGGTCGGAACGGCTTGATAGCGTGCTGTCGAAACTGGGCATGAAAGAAGGCGAGGCCATTGTTCACCCATGGGTCAACAAATCGCTGGAAAAGGCGCAAGCCAAAGTCGAAGGCCGCAATTTCGACATCCGCAAACAGCTTCTGAAGTTTGACGATGTGATGAACGATCAACGCAAAGCGATCTTTGGCCAACGCCTAGAGATCATGCAGTCGCAGGATCTGGAAGAGATTACGCAAGACATGCGGTATCAGGTCATTGACGATCTGGTTGACGGCTATCTGCCGCCAAAAACCTATCCAGATCAGTGGAATGCGACAGGTCTGTATGCGGCAGTTCTGGAAAAAATGGGGCTGGATCTTCCGGTCATCGGCTGGGCAAAAGAGGAGGGGGTGGATCAGGACGTGATCCGCACCCGTCTGGAGGAAGCATCCGACAAATTCATGGCGGAAAAGACCGAAAGCTTTGGCGCGGACACGATGCGCAACGTGGAAAAACAGCTGTTGTTGCAAAGCATTGATGCAAAATGGCGTGAACATCTGATGCGATTGGAGCACTTGCGTTCAGTTGTGGGGTTTCGGGGCTATGCGCAACGCGACCCACTGAACGAATACAAGACCGAAGGTTTCACGCTGTTTGAAACGATGCTGAATTCGTTGCGCCAAGACGTGACCCAGAAACTGTCGCAAGTGCGCCCGATGTCGGAAACCGAGCAGAAGGCAATGCTGGATCAGATCATGGCCCAGCGCGCGCCGCGCGTGGACGTCGCAGCCCCGGCCCCGCAACCTGTTATGGCCGACGCGATGGCAGCACCCGCAGTGACCGGCGCTGTGGCAGGCTTTGATGAACAGCGGCCGGAAACCTGGGGCAATCCATCACGAAACGACTCATGTCCCTGCGGTTCAGGCGAGAAGTTCAAGCATTGCCACGGCAAGGTTGTGTGACGCGACCTGAAGTTGCAGAAATATGACGAAACTGCGGCAAAACCGGCCAATCAAGTCGCCTTTAAGGCAATTGCGCCACTGACCCTGCGGCAGTGCATGAATCTTTCCCCGAATCCGTCATCAGCCTGCCCGGATTGATGTGTAGTTGATGAGGCTGGTGCAAGGTTGGGGGTAACATGGCACGTCGCATTAGTTTGGTAATCATTATCCTTGCGATCAGTTTGGGGTCTGGTCATCTTGTTCAATCACGTGTTGCACATGAAAAAGCGATGCGTACCATTGCAGGATCACCCGACGGAAATGGTTGATCAGCCAGGACATTTACGAACATTCATATTGCCTGTTGTCATCTGTGCTGCCGATCAATTTGAAAATGATGGCTGGAACGCCTTATCCTGATCTGGCATCGTCCTGACCGACACCTCGGGCAGACGGATGGTCGATGAAACTCAAAATCCTGTGGATCATTGCGGCTTTGGTGATTTCGGTCCCCGGCATTTCCTCTGCACAGGATGTGACGTTGACCAGCCGTGATGGCAGCCTTGCCTTGGACGGAACGCTGCAGGGATATGACGGTGAATTTTACCGAATTGCCACCAGCTATGGCCTGCTTACCCTCGATGCGCAGGGCGTTCTGTGCGACGGACCAGGCTGTCCTGATCTGACCGCCCCTTTTGCCGCCGTCCGGATCACCGGGGCCGCCGGCCCTTCGCAGTCCCTGCTTCTGCCCCTGTGGACGGCTTTTGCCGCCCATAAAGGCCTGGTCTTGACCCGTGATCCTTCTGATGCGGATAGCTTTAGTTTAAGTTTGACTGATCCTGCCGCCGGTAAAAGTATCGCCCGTGTGACCTTTGCCCCCGCAACCGCCGCGGATGCGCGATTGGCGCTTTCTGAGGCGCGTGCCGACCTTGTGCTGACGTTTCGCGCAGAGGGCGGGGCCGCCGAACAGGTGGTTGCCATGGATGCGCTGATCCCGATTATCGCGCGCGATAACCTGTTGCCGTCAATCACGACCACCGATCTGGCGCGCGCATTGACCGGGGGGGTGGCAAATTGGTCCGAACTGGGTGGCCCGGATATGCCGCTTGCCCTGCACGCCTTGGCAGCTGACACCAGTCTGGAAGAAGCATTGGAGGCGCGGTTGGGTAACCCGGTCGCCGCCACGATCCGCCACGCCACCGCAGCCGACCTGTCCGCCGCCGTTGCGAATGACCCTTATGCCCTTGCCATCACCGCCCAGTCCGATCTGGGCGGCGCGCGCGCCCTGCCGTTGGCCGACAGCTGCGGCTTTCCCCTTCAACCCACCCGCCTTGCCCTGAAGGCCGAAGACTACCCGCTTGCCCTGCCGGTTTTTCTGCAGAAACCCCGCCGCCGCCTGCCCTTGATCGCCCGTGAATTTCTGGAATTCCTGTCAGATCCGGCTGCGCAATCTGCCGTTGCCACCACTGGATTTGTTGACCGCAGTCCGGAACGCTGGCCGCTGACCGCCGATGGCCTGCGTCTGATCAACGCGATCCGTGGGTCGGGAGAAGACACGGCGCTGGTGGATCTGCAGCGATTGGCCGAAGCAATGTCGGGTGCTGATCGGCTGTCGTTCACCTTTCGGTTCGAAGATGGTTCCGCCACGCTGGATGCGCAAAGTCAGGACAATCTGGCTGATCTCGCGCGCCTGATGGCGATCGGTACCTATCGCGATCAGGATATGATTCTGGCGGGGTTCAGTGATGGGTCGGGGCCTGCCAGCGAAAATCTTGCGCTGTCCCGCGCCCGTGCTGAATCGGTGGCCGCCGCCCTTGCGCTGGCGGCCCCTGACCTGCCGGACCGTCAGACCCTGCCGCGCGTCGAAGCATTTGGCGAGGTACTGCCGATGGCCTGCGACACCACCAGCGGCGGGCGTCGTCTGAACCGGCGCGTGGAATTATGGCTGCGTCCCGGGCCTGCCCCTACAACAACCGCTGAGCCCTGAAGCTTAATTCCCGTTCCCGCCCGACGATAAGATGGTCATGCAAGGTGATGCCCAAGGTCGCTGCCGCATCCCTGATCTGATGCGTCATGCTGATATCGGCGTCGGACGGGGTAGGATCGCCCGAGGGATGATTATGCACCAGAATCAGCGCACTAGCGTTCAGTTCCAGTGCGCGTTTGACCACTTCTCGCGGATAGACCGGCACATGATCCACCGTGCCCCGGGACTGTTCCTCATCCGCGATCAAGACATTCTTGCGGTCCAGATACAGAATGCGGAATTGTTCGGTTTCCCGGTGCGCCATCGCCGTGTGACAGTAATCCAGCAGCGCATCCCAACTGGTCAGCACGGCCCGCTGCATCACCCGCGCCCGCGCCATGCGGTGTGCTGCTGCCTCCACAATCTTCAATTCCTGTACGACCGCATCACCGACGCCCTGCACTTCGGCCAGACGCGCAGGGGCGGCTGTCACTACCCGGTTGAAATCCCCGAACCTGTCGAGCAGCAACCGCGCGAGCGGTTTTACATCCTGCCGGGGAATTGCACGGAACAGCACCAGTTCCAGCAGTTCGTAATCCGGCATTGCCGCCGCCCCGCCTTGCATGAACCGGGTCCGCAGGCGTTTTCGGTGGTCGGTGATGTAGGACGGCAGGCGGTCGGGCAGACCCGCCGCCGACGCCTCATCCGCGTCCCCGGGAGCGGGGAAGAGAGGGAGGATGGCGTCGTGAAAACCCGGTTGTGTCATGTGACGAGCGTTGCACGGACTTGATGAAGGAAGGGTTAACGCGCGTTTTCGAAAATGAGCCGTGGAACGATGCCGATAGGCAGTAAACAGCGGAAAAGCAGCCATTTTCTACGTCTTCCCCGCGTCTTCCCAACGTCTTCTTTACGTACGTACGTTCAGGATGCGTCAGAACAGAACACCCGACCCATTTATGTGCCGGGAAAGGGCATTGAGCATGTGCCCCATGCCATCGCATGCCGGACTGGGAATTCGGGGAGAGAGAGAAACCTGATCAGGCCCAAGGGGGGGATGGCGGGCGACGTCAGCCCTTCATCCCGTCCCAGAAGCTGCGCACCTTGGAGAAAAAGGACTTCCCTTCCGGGTTGTTCTCTTCCGACAGCCGTTCAAATTCGGCCAGAAGTTCGCGCTGACGTGCCGTCAGGTTCACCGGGGTTTCCACGGCCAGTTCGATCAGCATGTCCCCTGATCCCCCGCCCCGCAGAGCAGGCATCCCCTTGGCCCGCAGACGCATCTGCTTGCCCGTCTGGCTGCCAGGCGGCACTTTCACCCGGCTTGATCCACCGTCGATCGTCGGCACTTCAACCTCGCCGCCGATTGCGGCCGTTGTCATCGTCACGGGAACCCGGCAGAACAGATGCACCCCATCGCGTTGAAAGATCGCGTGATCCTTCACTTCGATAAAGATGTACAGATCGCCCGTTGGCCCGCCCCGCAGACCGGCCTCACCTTCGCCGGCCAGCCGGATGCGCGTGCCAGTTTCCACGCCCGCCGGAATGTTCACCGAAAGCGCGCGTTCTTTTTCAACGCGCCCGGCCCCGCCGCAATTCCGGCAGGGATTCTTGATCGTCTGGCCCATCCCGTTACAGGTTGGACAGGTGCGTTCCACCGTAAAAAAGCCCTGCTGCGCCCGTACTTTGCCCATGCCGTTGCAGGTTGGGCAGGTCACGGGTTCCGCACCGCCCTCGGCCCCGCTGCCCTTGCAGACATCGCAGCCGACAGAGGTGGGGACATTGATGGTCTTCTGGACGCCCTTGAATGCCTCTTCCAGGTTCACGCGCAGATTATAGCGCAGGTCCGATCCCCGCTGCGCGCGCGCACGCCCGCCGCCACCGCCACGCTGGCCACCCATGAAGTCGCCAAACAGATCCTCGAACACATCCGAAAACGCAGATGCAAAATCGCCCTGTCCGCCATAGCCGGGACGCCCGCCACCACCACCGCCTTCAAAGGCCGCGTGGCCATAGCGGTCATAGGCCGCTTTCTTGGTGTCATCCTTCAGGACGTCATAGGCTTCGTTCACTTCCTTGAACTGCGCCTCGGCCTGCGGATTGTCGGAATTGCGGTCAGGGTGCAGTTCTTTCGCCTTGCTGCGATAGGCTTTCTTCAGCTCGTCAGCCGACGCCCCTTTGGAGGCACCCAGAACATCATAAAAGTCACGCTTTGCCATTCAGGTCACCTTTTCGGAACCGACAAAGGGCGGCCTGCTTCCAGACCGCCCCGCCACCGTTTCACGCGATATTACTTGCGCTTGCGGTTTTCGCCGAGATCTTCAAAATCGGCATCCACGATGTCATCGTCCACACCCCGCGCGCGATCTTCGTCCTGACCTTCGGCTTCGGCCTGGCTGGCCTTATAGATCGCCTCACCCAGCCGCATCGCAGCTTCGGTCAGGTTCTGGATGCTGGACTTGATCTTGCCCGTATCCTCGCCCTTCAGCGCATCTTCCAAGGGGACCATCGCGAATTCGATGGCTTCCACCGTGCTCGGGTCAACCTTTTCGCCATGTTCTTCAATCGACTTCTTGGTCGAATGCAGCAGGCTTTCGCCCTGGTTCCGGGTTTCCACCAGTTCGCGGCGGGCCTTGTCGCTTTCGGCGTTCGCCTCGGCGTCGCGGACCATCTTTTCGATATCCTCGTCCGACAACCCGCCCGACGCCTGAATCGTGATGTTCTGCGCGCGGCCCGTGCCTTTGTCCTTGGCCCCGACGGAGACGATCCCGTTGGCGTCAATGTCGAAGGTCACTTCAATTTGTGGCATCCCGCGCGGGCTGGGCGGAATGTCGTCCAGATTGAACTGGCCCAGCATCTTGTTGTCAGCCGCCATTTCCCGTTCGCCCTGAAACACGCGGATTGTCACGGCGTTCTGGTTGTCTTCGGCGGTGGAGAACACCTGCGACTTTTTGGTTGGGATCGTCGTGTTGCGGTCGATCAGGCGGGTGAACACACCCCCCAAAGTTTCAATCCCCAACGACAGTGGCGTCACGTCAAGCAGAACCACGTCTTTCACGTCGCCCTGCAACACGCCTGCCTGAATGGCGGCACCCAGCGCCACAACCTCATCCGGGTTGACGCCCTTGTGCGGTTCCTTGCCAAAGAATTTGGTCACTTCTTCGATCACGCGGGGCATCCGGGTCATGCCGCCGACCAGAACCACTTCGTCAATGTCGCCAATCGACAGGCCTGCGTCTTTCAGCGCGGCCTGGCACGGCTTGATCGACGCCTTGATCAGATCGGACACAAGGCTTTCCAGTTTCGCCCGGGTCAGCTTCATCACCATGTGAAGGGGCTGGCCCGTTGCGGCGTTCATGGAGATGAACGGCTGGTTGATTTCGGTCTGGCTGGCCGAGGACAGTTCGATCTTGGCCTTTTCCGCCGCTTCTTTCAGGCGTTGCAGGGCCATCTTGTCCAAGGTCAGATCGACCCCATTTTCCTTTTTGAACTCATCCGCCAGATAGTTGACGATGCGCATGTCGAAGTCTTCGCCGCCGAGGAACGTATCCCCGTTGGTGGATTTCACTTCGAACAGGCCATCGTCGATTTCGAGGATCGTGATGTCGAACGTGCCGCCGCCAAGGTCATAGACCGCAATCGTGCGGGTCTCTTTCTTGTCGAGACCGTAGGCGAGTGCGGCTGCGGTCGGTTCGTTGATGATGCGCAGCACTTCAAGGCCCGCGATCTTGCCCGCGTCCTTGGTGGCCTGACGTTGGGCGTCGTTGAAATAGGCAGGCACCGTGATCACGGCCTGGGTGACGGTTTCGCCCAGATAAGCCTCAGCCGTTTCTTTCATCTTCTGCAGGATAAAGGCGCTGATCTGGCTGGGGGAATACTTTTCACCCCGCACTTCGACCCAAGCGTCGCCGTTACCGCCGTTCACAAGGTGGTAAGGCAGGTTCTTCTTGTCTTTCGCGATATGCGCGTCGTCGATGCGCCGGCCGATCAGACGCTTGACCGCAAAGACGGTGTTCGACGGGTTGGTGACGGCCTGCCGTTTGGCGGCCTGTCCGACCAGACGTTCGGTATCCGTAAAGCCGACGATGGACGGCGTGGTGCGCGCGCCTTCGGCGTTTTCGATGACGCGGGGTTGCGCACCATCCATGATGGCGACGCAAGAGTTTGTGGTTCCAAGGTCGATGCCGATTACTTTGGCCATGTTTCCGTTCCTTTATCACAGGCGACGATGGGGATCAGGCCCGATTGCGGCTCCTGCCCCCGGATTGAATTGGGGTCCGACGGTGACGTTTCCATCGATCACTGGCGGTATATAGGGGGGGGGATCAGGCGCTGCAAGCTGATCGCACAAAGGAAATCCACTGCAGTCTGGACGTTCTTTGCCACAGATGGTCTGTGATGACACGTCATGCCCGGGCACAACATGCCCGACTGACAAACGCCGCCCGACACCCCGATGCGGCGATCCTACCGCTTGCCCACCCCCCAAGATGCCGATTGATACTTACGTGTATAGTATTCGCACATCAGCCCGATGATGAAAAAGATGATCGTCATCTTGACCGGATAACTGATCGTGCTGTTGTGCGGGTTGTAGTTCAGGAAGATAAAGCCGCGCCCCTGATCAATGATGTGAAACAGCGGGTTCCAGTCGAAATACTGCAAAATCGCGGTCGGTGTAGCGTTGGCGACCAGCATCTTGCCAGAGGCGATCACATTCGCCCGTTTGTAAACCGTCGCGACAAATCCAAAGAAAGTGGGCGACCATGGGGTGATGGACCGGGCGATCAGGCCGATTGCAATCCCCGATATCCACGACAAAAGAAACATGCCCACAGTGCCCGCAGGCTGATCAATGGTGATGGGTGTGAAAATGCAGTGGTATCCGTAAAGGATGATGCAGATCGACAAAACCTGAAGGTAGAGCGTGCTGAGCGCCGCCGAGGCGATGGCCACGATGGTGTTCATGGGCGAATGTTTCATCATGGCCGAGGTGGGGCCATCGGCACCTGTGACGGCGGACATGGTTTTCACATGCGTGATGAACATCGCGATGCCCGAGACGATGTAGACAAGCTGATCCCCGCGAATGCGCCCACCGGTGCGGCCCATGATGTACATGATGAAATACATGATGCCGATAAAGATCAGGATCTGCACTATGTTCAGCGCCAGACCGATGACCGCATTCTTGTGCGATTTGCGAACCTGATGCACAGCTGTGTAGAACGTCAGCACCAACATGCCATAGGCAGACCCGACGCGCGTGGTTCTGGGCTGCGGTTGAAAGAACATGGTCGGACGGCCCCTTGGCTGCGATGCGGATGGCACCTTTTAGTGCGGGAAACCTTGCCGTTTCCTGAACAAGAAAGGATAAGGGAAAAAAGGCCTGACAGCAATCGAAGGCACGGAATCATGAACGGAATGACCGATGAATTTTGACGCCCTTGTGCCTGTCATGCGTCGTTTGGCGCTGGAAGCGGGGGATTGCATCCTTGAGGTCTACAATGCCCCGGATTTCGAGGTAAAATCCAAGTCTGACAGCAGTCCGGTTACCGAAGCGGATGAAGCGGCGGATGCACTGATTTCAGCAGGCTTGCGGGCCGCCTTTCCGGATGTGGTGCTGATCACAGAAGAACAGGCGGACAGCCACGCCTTGACGGCGCAGACCTTTTTGATCGTGGATCCGCTGGACGGAACCAAGGAATTCATTAAGCGGCGAGGCGATTTCTCGGTGAACATCGCCTATGTTGAAGACGGTATCCCCTTGCGGGGCGTGGTCTATGCGCCCGCGCAAGGCCGATTGTTCTATACGCGGGCGGATGGAACCGCGGTGGAGGAAACCGGGGCCATGCTGAAAGACCGCGCGGGGCCGGTGCGCCCGTTGGTGGTCAAACAGCCCGACAATGCGGCCCTTATGGTGGTGGCATCCAAAAGCCACCGCGATGCCGCAACAGATGATTACATCGGCAAATATGCGGTGGCCGACATGCGTTCGGCGGGCAGCAGCCTGAAATTCTGTCTGCTGGCGACGGGCGAGGCGGATTTGTACCCGCGACTGGGCCGCACGATGGAATGGGATACGGCGGCGGGGGACGCAGTCCTGCGCGGGGCGGGGGGGCATGTGGTCCGGTTTGATGATCACACGGTGCTGACCTATGGCAAACCGGGCTGGGACAACCCGTTTTTCATCGCCTATGCACCCGGGGTTGATCTGAAAGCATGACTGTCCTGATCGCCATTCCCGCCCGCTATGCCAGCACCCGTTATCCCGGCAAACCCTTGGTTGCCCTGCGCGGACCAGACGGAGAAAAGACCCTGATCCGGCGCAGCTGGGATGCGGCCATGGCGGTTGGGGGGGTGGACCGGGTTGTGGTGGCCACCGATGACGTGCGCATCAAGGACCACGCCGAGGCATTCGGGGCCGAGGTCGTCATGACAAGCGACCAATGCCAGAACGGAACCGAACGCTGCGCCGAAGTGGCGGCGCACCTTCCGGGGTTTGACATCGTGGTGAACCTGCAAGGCGATGCGCCGCTGACCCCGGCATGGTTTGTCGAAGGTTTGATCGCGGGGATGCTGGCCGACCCTGCGGCGGACATTGCCACCCCGGTTTTGCGCTGTGACGGGCGGGCCCTGAACGGCCTTTTGGCCGACCGTCGTGCCGGGCGGGTGGGGGGCACCACGGCGGTGTTTGGTGAGGGGGGGCAGGCGCTTTATTTCTCAAAAGAGGTGATTCCCTATACCGGAAAACCATATGCCGACGATGCGCAAACCCCTGTTTTTCATCACGTCGGCGTCTACGCGTATCGTCCCGCCGCGTTGGCGGCCTATCCCGGCTGGCGGGTCGGCCCTTTGGAAACGCTGGAGGGGTTGGAGCAACTGCGCTTTCTGGAAAATGGCCGCAGGGTGTTGTGTGTCGAAGTTCAGGCGAGGGGGCGGCAGTTCTGGGAGTTGAACAACCCCGAAGATGTGCCCCGGATTGAGGCGATGATGGCCGAAATGGACCCTGCGTCACCCTGAAGACGACCGTCATCTTTGTTGCAACCAGGCCAAGATTGACCCAGAACCTTTTCTGACCTGACTGACGTTAGCGGTTATTGATGCGTTCCGTGCGAAAGACCTGTATGGTGTTTAACATGCGGATGGCACGCCGAATTGAAATGAGTTGCGCCCCATGAAACCCAAGAAAGTCACCAAAGCCGTCTTTCCCGTTGCAGGGATGGGCACACGTTTTTTGCCGGCCACCAAGTCGATCCCGAAAGAGATCATGACTTTGGTCGACAGGCCGCTGATCCAGTATGCGATCGACGAGGCGCGGGCGGCAGGAATCAAGGAATTCATCTTTGTCACCTCGCGCGGGAAATCGGCGCTGGAGGATTATTTCGACCATTCCCCGGAAATGGAAAGCACGCTGAAGCGTCAGGGAAAAACAGACCTGCTGGCGATTCTGAAAGACACCAATATGGACAGCGGGGCCATTGCCTATCTGCGCCAGAACCGGCCACTGGGTCTTGGCCATGCCGTCTGGTGCGCGCGTCGCCTGATTGGCGACGAACCGTTTGCGGTGCTGTTACCGGACGACGTGATCGCGGCGGAAAAACCCTGTCTGCAACAGATGATCGAAGCCTATACCCAGACCGGGGGCAACATGGTTGCCGCCATGGAGGTGCCGCCGGAAAAGGCGTCGTCTTACGGCGTTCTGGACATCGACGAAGACATGGGCGCGATCGTGCGGGTGAAGGGCATGGTCGAAAAGCCGAAGGCCGAGGATGCACCTTCCAATCTGGCCGTGATCGGTCGCTATATTCTTTCGCCGAAAGTCCTGACCAACCTGAACCGGATGAAGCAGGGCGCAGGCGGTGAAATCCAGTTGACCGACGCGATTGCAGAAGAAACCGCCTCGGGCCAGGTTTACGGTTTTCGGTTCCGTGGCCAGCGGTATGATTGCGGATCCAAGGCCGGGTTCCTGCAGGCGACAGTCGCCTTTGGGCTGGCCCGGCCCGATTTGCGCGATGAATTCAGCGCCTATTTGCAGGAAATGGTCGCACTGCAAAAGGCCGCGCAATAGGCGGCGATGTGCCGGATCAACAGCATCCTTTGCTCGTCTGGCTGCCAAAGGCGGAAAACGCGCCTGTCGGTTTGGCCGACCTTTGGACGGCCTACAAACTGCGCTGGAAACGACGCCGCTTGTTGCTGCGGGCCTTTCGCGCACGGCATCAGTTGGACGCTGTTGCAGACCGCACCGCCGATATTCAGGCAGGGCATGTTCTGGCGGCGATGACCGTCCGGAATGAAATTGCCCGGCTGCCCTATTTTCTGCAGCATCACCGTGGGATGGGCATCAATCACTTTCTGATCGTCGACAACGACAGCACGGATGGCACGCGCGACTATCTTGCAGGACAACCCGACGTTTCGCTGTGGCGCACGGCGCACAGCTATCGGCAATCCCGCTTTGGGATGGATTGGCTTACCTATATTCAAGGGCGCTATGCGCATGGTTATTGGTGCCTGACGCTGGACGCGGATGAAATCTTTACTTTCGCCCACTGCGACAGTCGCGACCTGCATGCCTTGACGGCATGGCTGGACGCGCGGTCGGCACCCGCCATGATGGCGCTG